>CAXTCT010000195.1:0-4588 GCA_964242565.1 uncultured Acetobacteraceae bacterium
CCGCTGGACATCTTCCGCGCGCAGAATCGCGGCGGCCGCGGCCGCACCGCGGCGGGCCGGCGCGGCGACGACATCATCACGCGCTCCTTCAACGCCCATACCCATCAATGGGTGCTGTTCTTCTCGTCCGGCGGCAAGGCCTACCGGGAGAAGGTCTGGCGGCTGCCCGAAGCCAGCCCGACCTCGAAGGGACGGGCTCTGGTCAACCTGCTGCCCGAACTCGGGGGGGACAGCATCACCACGGTGCTGCCGCTGCCCCATGACGAGAGCCTGTGGGAAAGCCTGCATCTGGTGTTCGCGACCGCGAGCGGGAATGTCCGTCGCAACAGGCTGAGCGATTTCCGCAACGTGCGGGCCTCGGGGCTGATCGCCATGAAGCTCGATGAGGATGACCGGCTGATCGGCGTCGCCACCTGCCGCGAGCGGCAGGACGTGATGCTGGCGACCCGGTCCGGGCGCTGCATCCGCTTCCAGATCGGCGACGAGACGCTGCGCGTGTTCGCCGGACGCGACAGCTCCGGCGTGCGCGGCATCCGTCTGGCGCCGGGCGACGAGGTCAACAGCCTCTGCGTGCTGAACCATGTCGATGCCGACGTGGCCGAGCGGTCGGCCTATCTGCGCATGGTGTCGGCACGCCGGCGGCTGGAGAACGCGGTCGAGACCGCCGCCGAGGAGCAGACCGCGGAGCCCGAACTGGCCGAGGATAACGCCGAGGAAATCGCGCCGGTGGATGCCTCGATCGGCGCCGAACGCTTCGCCGAGCTCGAAGCGGCCGAGGAGGTGCTGCTGACCGTGACCGATGGCGGCTTCGGCAAGCGCAGCTCGGCCTATGACTACAGGGTGAGCGGGCGCGGCGGGCAGGGGATCGCCAACGTCACCTTGTCGTCGCGCAACGGCAGCGCGGTGGTGGCGACCCTGCCGGTGCTCAATGGCACCGACGTGATGCTGATGACCAATGTCGGCCGGCTGATACGGGTTCCGGTCGATCAGGTGCGGGTGACGGCGCGTCAGTCGATGGGGGTGACCCTGTTCCGGCTCGGCGACGGCGAGGTGGTCGCCAGCGTCTTTCCGGTGATAGAGGATGAGGCCGCGCCCGAGGAAGAAGCCGCCGGCCCCGGCGAGACTCCGCCCCAAAGCGGCACCAATTCCGAGCGCGGCACCAATCCGGAGCGCGGCACCAATCCGGAGCGCGGCATCAGTGAGGATGGGGATGTCTAAGGCTTCGCCGCAGGTCGGGCTTTATCCCGGCACGTTCGATCCGGTCACCAACGGCCATCTCGACATCATCGCGCGCGCGGTATGCCTGGTCGAACGGCTGGTCATCGGCGTCGCCGCCAATATCGGCAAGCAGCCGCTGATGAGCCTGGATGAGCGGGTCGACTGCATGCGTGCCGAAGTGGCCCCGATCAGCACGCGCACCGGGGTCCCGATCGAGGTGCTCGGCTTCGACAACCTGCTGGTGCAGTTCGCGCGCCAGAACCAGGCCAGCATCATCGTGCGCGGCCTGCGGGTGGTCGCCGATTATGACTATGAAGTGCAGATGTTCGGCATGAACCACCGGCTTGATCCCAGCATTGAGACGGTATTCCTGATGGCCAGCGAGAGCCACCAGTTCATCGCCTCGCGGCTGGTCAAGGAAATCGTGCAGCTCGGCGGGGACATCACCTCGTTCGTGCCCACCTACACGCTCGGCAAGGTGCTGGCGAAGTTCGCCTGACCGCGCCACACCCATGGAGGGACATCATGTCCGCTACGACGACCACGCAATCCGACACTCTTGTTCTCGAGCTTTCGACCGGCGGGAAGGTGGTGATCAGGCTTCGCCCGGACCTTGCGCCGCTGGCGGTCGAACGTCTGCTCACGCTCAGCGCGGAGGGCTTCTATGACAATGTGCCGTTCCATCGCGTGATCGAGGGCTTCATGGCTCAGGGCGGCGACCCGACCGGCACCGGCAGCGGCGGCAGCAAGCTTCCCGACCTCAAGGCCGAGTTCACCCGGCAGGCCAAGTTCGTGCGCGGCACGCTGGGCATGGCGCGCACGGCGAGCCCGAACACCGCCAACAGCCAGTTCTTCATCATGTTCGCACCCGCGCCCAGCCTGGACGGCCAATACACCATTGCCGGCGAAGTGATTGAAGGCATGGAGCATGTCGACGCGATCAAGCGTGGCGCCGGCTCCAGCGGTACTGTACAGAGCCCCGACAGGATCCTGCGCATGCGTCCGGCCGATCAGGCCGCCTGACGTCCCGCGGGCGGGAAGTTCTTGTGCGGCCGGCTTGTCCGGCCGCCAGTCCGGGCCGGTAGCTCAGTGGTAGAGCATTCGACTTTTAATCGAATGGTCGTGGGTTCGAACCCCACCCGGCCCACCAATATCCCCCGATGCCGGATCAGCCCTCAGGAGGCATCCAGCATCAGGGCCGCCGCCGGCATGACCGGATGGCCCAGATAGGCCGCCAGCACGACATCCGGCGGTCCTTCGAGACGGATGGCGCCCTGGTCGAGCCAGAGCACCTTGGTGCACCACGCGGCGATGATCTCGGGCTGGTGGGTCGAAATCACCAGGATCTCGGCCTGCCTGACCAGTTCCTCGAGCCGGGCGCGCGCCTTCATCATGAAGCCGGTGTCGCCGGCGAGGAACCACTCGTCCATGAGCAGCACCTGCGGCCGGATCGAGGTCGCCAGGGCGAATCCCAGCCGGACCACCATCCCCGAGCTGTAGGTGCGCACCGGCATGTCGAGGAAGCCGCCGAGATCGGCGAATGCCTGCACATCGTCCTCGAGCGCCCGGATGGCCTTCGGCCGCAACCCGGCATAGAGCCCGCGCAGGCCGATATTCTCCCGTCCGGTCAGGTCGAGATTCATCCCCAGCCCGGTATCGAGCAGGGTGTGCAGGTCGCCCTTGACCGTCACCCGTCCCGCGACCGGCTCGTAGATGCCCGCCAGCGTGCGCAGCAGCGTGGTCTTGCCGGCGCCATTGCCGCCGACCAGGCCGAGCCGTTCCCCGGCACCCAGCGAGAAGGACATGCCGCGAAGGGCATGCACCACCATGCGGTGACGGGGGTCCTCGCGCAGCCGGGTCGAGGTGGCGGCCGCGACGGTCTTCCTCAGCGAGCGCGCGGTGCCGTGGTAGAGCGGAAACAGCACATGCAGGTCGCGCACCTCGATGCTGGGCATTATCTCAGACCCAGTAGGCGAGGCGTGCGCGCACGCGGGTGAACAACAGGGCGCTCGCGCAGCATAGCAGGGCGCTGTAGCCGATCGCCGCCCAGATCACCTCCGGCGACAGGATGCCGCCAAGGAGGGGACGGCGGACCAGCTCGAGCAGGTCGTAGAACGGGTTGAACGGCAGCCACCCGCGCCCGTGCCTCATCAGCTCGGGCTTCCAGATCACCGGCGTGATGAAGAACAGGATCTGCAGGATGCTGCCGATGATCGGCGTGATGTCGCGGAAACGCGCGCCGAGCGCCCCGAGCAGGATGCAGGCGGCGACCCCGTCCAGAAGCCACAGGGCCAGCGCGGGCAGGACCTGGACGAGGGCCCAGCCGGGCCAGATCCTGAACAGCGCGAACACCACCAGCACCACGACGACGTTATGGGCCAGCACCAGCAGGTTGCGGATGGTGACGCGGGCCGCATACACCGTGAACGGCATCCGGATCGAGCGGATCATGGTTTCGGACTGGGTGAAGCAGAGCGTCGACTCGCCGACCATGCCGGAGATGAAGCTCCAGAGCACCAGCGAGACCGTCAGGAAGGGCAGGTAGGCCTGCAGGTTCATCTTGAACAGGAAGGCGTAGATCACGCCCATCGAGGCGATCATGACGGTGGTCGAGGCCGTCAGCCAGAACGGACCCAGGATCGATCCCCGGTAGCGCAGCTTCACGTCGAGCCAGCCCAGCTTCAGGCAGAGGCGCCAGAGCCTCAGGGTGCCGCGTACATCGGCGGCTGCATGGCGGTAGCGCGTCGCACGGGTCTCGGGAAAGAGATCGAGGACCGGCTCGCCGGCGGCAGTGGGAGGAAAGGCCGTCACACTCATGAGCGGGCGCCGCGGCTGGAGGGAGACGTCATGCAGCGCAGGACAGGGAATGGTGCCCAGGGGCGGAGTCGAACCACCGACACTGCGATTTTCAGTCGCATGCTCTACCAGCTGAGCTACCTGGGCCTGCGCCGCACCCCGAGGAAAGTCCGGGTGGCGGGGCGTTTGGTGGCGGAGGCTTAACCCACGTTTTCCGGATGATCAAGCGGTGGAAGCCGGTCCTCGTCATCTTCGTCGGCGTCGATGCGCAGCGAAGGGGTCCGGTAGCTGCCGGAGAACCAGCGGCCAAGATCGACGTCGGCGCAGCGCTTCGAGCAGAAGGGCCGCACCTGCGGCACGGTGTCTCGCCCGCAGATCGGGCAATGCGCGATGGGGCCAGGATTTTCAACCATTCCGGGATTTTCAACCATTCTCGATCGTCCAGGAGAGCGCGGGCAGGGTCGGGTCCGTTCTCAGCGAGATAGGCATCGCCGCCGCTTGCGTAAATGCCTCCAGCGCATCGGGGTCGGCCCGCAAGGCGGTGATCACGGCGATGCCGCCCCGAATCGCCGCC
>CAXTCT010000196.1:0-4584 GCA_964242565.1 uncultured Acetobacteraceae bacterium
CCTTCCGCCTTTTTTCGCCCGGCCGGGTGATCGGGCTTTAATCCAACAGGTCGGGCTCGGCCGCCACGATCCAGTCCCAGGACGGCTGGAACGAGAAATAGGCGCCCTTGTGCGTTCCGGTTTGTCCGGCGGTGTGCCGGGCGATGTCGTGCGCGACCGGCCTGGTTTTGCCCGCCGCGTCGGCGAGCAGCTGCGCCTGTGCCGCATTGTCCATGGCAATGAACCACCATGCCGCCGCTTCCACCGTCGGGCCGACGGTCAGCAGCCCGTGATTCTGCAGGATCAGCGCCTTCTTGTCGCCCAGGGTGGCCGCCAGCCGGACAGCTTCGCTCTCGTCCAGCACGACGCCCGTGAAGGGATCGAACAGCGCATGATCCTCATAGAAGGCGCATGAATCCTGTGTCAGCGGATCGATCAGCCGTCCCAGCGCGGAGAAGGCCTTGCCGTATGTGCTGTGGGTATGCGCCGCCGCCACCACGTCCGGGCGCGCTGCGTGGATGGCCGAGTGGATAGTGAAGCCGGCGGTGTTGATCGGGCGGTCGCCGATCAGGATGTTGCCGTCATGATCGACAAGCTGCAGGTCCGAGACCCGGATCTGGCCGAAATGCCGCGCAAGCGGGTTGATCCAGAACTGTCCCGGAAACTCGGGGTCGCGCGCGGTCACATGACCGGCCAGGCCCTGGTCAAAGCCGAGCCGCGCGAACAGCCTGAATGTCGCGGCCAGGCGCTGCTTGCGGTGCAGCCGCTCTTCGGCGAACGAAGCTGCGGGCAGCCGCTCCCGCAGGCTGAACCGGCGCTGCGTGGACGGCGTGATGTTGTTGATGACGTTCATGAGAAGGAGACTCCAGCTTTGATCAATAGCCGCGTGCGGGATCGACCACATCGCGAAGTGCCGCACCGCGCCCGTATGCCGTGAGGTTGTCGAGGATCTGGTTGGTCAGGCGTGTCCTGCCAGCCTGTCCCGACCAGGAGATGTGCGGTGTCAGCCGGATCCGCGGATGGCTGTAGAGTGGATGGCCGACGGGCAGCGGCTCCGGCTCGCTGACATCGAGGGTCGCAAAACCAAGCCGCCCGGCATCGAGGGCGGCGAGGAGCGCGCCCTGGTCGACGAGCCCGCCACGGGCGATGTTGATGAGATGCAGCTTCGGCCGCGGGGCCGCCAGCAGCCCGGCATCGACGCAATGCCGGGTGGCGCCGGTCAGCGGCAGCGCGAGCACCAGATGATCGGACAGGTCGGCGAGCGCATCGAGGCTGTCGACCCTGAGCACCTCCGCGTCGGCGCCGCTCCAGGCCGAGCGTCTCCACGCGGCGACATGCATGCCGAACGCCCGGGCTCGCACCGCCACCGCCTGGGCGATGGCGCCGTACCCGGCGAGCCCCAGCATCTTGCCCTCCAGCGTTCCCAGCTCGTGCCGCTGCCACGATGCGTGGCTTCGGACGGTAACCTGATCGAGCCGCTTCTCGTGCAGCAGCATGGCGCCGAGGACATATTCCGCGATCGGCGCGGCGTTGTGACCGCGACCGCAGGTCAGCACCGGCCCCTCCATCAGCCAGCGCGGCATCCAGTCAACCCCGGTCGAGGCAACCTGCACCCAGCCCAGGCTTCCGGGCCAGCCAGCAGGAGCCTGCACCGGCGCGTCTCGCCAGGACGGGTACGGCCCGGTCAACAGGACATCGGCAGCCGCCGCCTGCCAAGGGATTTCGCCGGGATCGGCGGTGCGCACCTGCGGCCGTGATGGATGGGTGGCGAGGGCCGCCGCCACCTCCGGCCCGAGCTGATTGACGATGAGCAATCCGGGCCGAGACATGTCAGGCGGCCGCAACCATCCTGTCCTCGGCAGCGACCAGAGCATGGACGCGTGGGATCAGGTCGCGGCCATACAGATAGGCATCGAGCAGCGGATCGAAGCCCCGGATCAGGAAGGCCGAGATGCCGAGCCGGTAATAGTCGAGCAACCCGTCCGCCACCTGATCCGGCGTGCCGACCAGCGAGGTGGAGTTGCCGCGTGCCCCGCTGAGGGCCGCCATCCCGGTCCAGAGCCGCTTGTCCAGACGCGTGCCCTGCGCGGCGGCAGCCAGCAGCCGGCGCGAACCCTCGTTCGGCACTTCCGTCGGCCGCTTGAAGCCGGAGGCCTCTTGCAACGCTCGGGCCTGCTCCAGGATGCGATCGGCGCGAGCCCAGGCTTCTTCCTCGGTGTCTGCGACAATGGGCCGCAGCGACAGCGAGAAGCGCGGGGAACGACCATAGGGCGCCGCGGCAGCCCTAACGCGCGACACCGTCTCGCGCACCTGCTCGTAGGTCTCCCCCCACAAGGCGTAGATGTCGGCGTGCTTGCCTGCGACCGCGATGGCTTCCTCCGAGGAGCCGCCGAAATAGACCGGAATACCGGAGGGGCGGTAGGGCTTCACCGTGGAGAAGCCGCCTTTCACCTGGTAGAATCGCCCGGTATGGTCGAACGGCTTCTCCGCCGTCCATTCGGCGCGCACGACATCGAGATAGTCCGACGTGCGGGCGTAGCGTTCGGCCTTGGTGGTGTGGTCCCCATCCGCCTGGAGTTCGACGTCGCTGCCACCGGTGATGATATGTACGGCAACCCGCCCGCCGGTGATCTGGTCGAGGGTCGCCAGCTGCCGCGCCAGGATGGTCGGTGCATTGAAGCCGGGACGGTGGGCGATCATGACCCCGAGCCGTTCGGTGACACCAGCGGCATGTTGCGCCACGAGGATGCTTTCCGGCGAGGTCGATTGGAACGCGAACAAGACGCGGTCGAAGCCGGCATTCTCATGCAGCTTTGCCACGGTCTCGACATGGGTCAGGTCGAGGGCGGGTCCCGAATAGGCGATGGTCTCGGACTGGTTGTGGTTGCCTACGTAGCCAATGAATTCCACGGACATGCTGAATCTCCGATGCCGGTTCGATACCATGCTCATACGCAGATGCGTGAGTTATTAGGTATATACCGACTTGATCTCGTGGTTATCAATCGAGTATCCCTAATGGGACAGTCCTCATTCGTTAATTAGTCTGGATCGGATCTTCTCGTGGCCCACCATCGTGTCGCTTCGGAACGCGTCGACGGCCTCCCGGTCCGGCGCGCGGTTCGATCGGGAACCAATGTCCCGACCGACCTGCTCCGGACCTTCATCGCCATCGTCGATGCAGGCTCGATGGCGCAAGCCACGGAAAAGATCTTCCTCACCCAGTCGGCGCTGAGCCTGCAGATGAAGCGGCTCGAGGACCTGTTGCAGCAGCGCGTGTTCCAGCGGATCGGTCGCTCGCTCTTGCTCACGGCTGCGGGCGAAGAACTGGTCAGCCTGGCTCGCAAGCTGCTGGCGCTGAACGATCAGATCGTGGCCTCGCTCGGGGCGGAGGTGGAGCTGGCGCCGCTGCGGCTCGGTCTGGTTCAGGATTTCGCGGATACGGTCCTGCCGGAGGTGCTGGCGGCCTTTGCCAGCCGCTACCCCCGCCTGCGCATCCAGCTGCGCGTCGGCGGATCGGCGGAACTGCTTGAACTGTTCGACCATGCGCGGCTCGACGTGGTGATGTGTCTCGGCCCGCATGGCACACTGCGCCGCGCCACCAGCCGGGTGATAGCCGAACCGCCCATGGTATGGATCGGCGCACCCGCTCTCGCGGCCTTGGCCGAATTGCCGCTGGTGCTGCTTGATCAGCCTTGCGCCTTTCGTACCGCCTTGCTTGAGGCCCTGGAACGGGATGGCCGGTCGTACCGGATCGTCCTGGAGACGCCAAGTCTGCCTGGATTGCGCGCGGCCCTGAAAGCCGGGATCGGGGTCAGTTGCCGCACGACGAGCTTTGCCATGGCGGAGGGCCTGCCCGTGCTGGGGCCACCCGTGCTGGGGCCACCCGTGCTGGGGCCACCCGTCCTGGGGCCGGACAGTCTTCCGGCCCTGCCTTCCATCGACTATGTCCTGCTCCGCCGCGATCCCGCGACCGCGCCAGCGGGCGATCTCGCGGCGATACTCGAGATCGCTATTCGGCGCCTTCGACCGGATCAAACAAACAGCTTGTCGTCCGGCAGAAGCCTTTGAAGCGGATAAGTTGGTTGCGGGGACAGGATTTGAACCTGTGACCTTCAGGTTATGAGCCTGACGAGCTACCGGGCTGCTCCACCCCGCGTTGGTATGTGTGTGATGTGGCCTGGCTGGTGGTTTAGGTTTTGTGGTTGGTTTGGAAGACCTGGCGGCGACCGACTTTCCCGCACCTTGAGGTGCAGTATCATAGGCGCTGGGGTGTTTCACGGCCGAGTTCGGGATGGGATCGGGTGGATCATTCCCCGCCATGGCCACCAGGTCGTCCGAGCCAACCTTTATGGGTATGGGACGCTGTGGGGTTGGTGCGTTTGACGCGGCGCGTTTGATGCTGCGCGTTTCATGCTGCGCGTTTGCTGCTGTGTGCCGCATGAGAGAAGTGGGCATCGCATAGGGTGCGATGGGTTGTGTGTTTGCCTGCTTGTGGCCTGTGGATGACTGCTGTGCGTGTATCTGGTTACTGTTGCCAGTGATGGCTGCAGTGATGTCTTGAGCCTATTGGGCGATTAGGACCAGTTAGCTGAGTGCATTGCT
>CAXTCT010000197.1:0-4568 GCA_964242565.1 uncultured Acetobacteraceae bacterium
ATCAGGCGCTTGCCATCGGCGGTGGCAAAGTCCCGGCCAAAGGCGCCGAACAGGCGGTTCCCCAGCCGTGGGCGGCCCGGCGGCAGCAATTGCGATTCCGCGATCATGCCCAGGTGACCCATGCTGGCCACCGCCACGTCCGACAGGGGTAGGCGGATCTCCCGGCCCTGGCCGGTGTCGCGGCGCGCGCGCTCGGCCGACATCAGGCAGAACGCCCCGTAGGCTCCCGCCAGCAGGTCCCAGGCGGGGAGCACGTGGTTCACCGGTCCCTGGTGCCCGACCGGGCCGGTGATCATCGGCAGGCCGAGGGCGGCGTTGACGGTATAATCCACCGCCTGGCGCCCATCCGGCCACCCCATGACGCGCAGGCAAACCAGGTCCGGCCGCAACGGTTGCAGCCGGTCATAGGCCAGGAAGCCCGCGGCCGGAAAATTGGTGACGAACAGCCCGGAGTCCTCACCCGGAGCGGTGATGATGCGTACCGCCAGCTCCCGTCCCTCTGGCCGGGACAAATCAAGGGCGACGGACTTCTTGCCCTTGTTCAAGCCTTCCCAATAGAGCGACCGCTCTCCCGCCGGAGCCAGCGGCCAGCGGTTGAAGTCAGGTCCGCCGCCGACCTGATCGATCCGGATGACCTCGGCACCCATCTGCAGCAGGTGCAAGGCGCAGGAGGGGGCGGCGATGAAGGACGCCGCCTCCACCACGCGCATGCCGCGCAGCAGGTCATACATCCGGTCAGACCTGCTCGTCGGGTAGCTGCACCACGATGCCGTCCAGGCTTTCGGACAGCGGGATCTGGCAGCAAAGCCGGCTGCCGGCCCGGCGGTCCGGGACGCATTCCAGCATGTCCGCCTCGGTCTCCGAAATCTTCGGCAGGCGGTCGGCCCAGCGCGGGTCGATATAGCCGTGGCACGTGGCGCAGGAGCAGGAGCCGCCGCAATCGCCCAGGATGCCGGTGACGCCGTTGGCCACCGCCACCTGCATCAGCGTGCGTCCGGGCGGCCCCTGGACGATGTGTTCGCTGCCATCGGGATCAATAAAGGTGACCTGAGGCATAAAAGCTCCTGTTCGGGCCGCGAGTGCTGCATGTGAGACGATGCTGTTCGCAACTTGACATAAACCGACCGGTCGGTCTATATCCGATCTCACACACGGGCCATTGTCGAGCTCGTGTGGGTTCGGAGGCCATCATCATGTCCGCTCCCGTATCGGATGCCGCGGCACCGCATTTCCCCGCCGTTGGATTCCCCTCGATGCCCCCGGACGGGGCGGTGCCTCGGCATGATTGGGATCACCTGATCCAGCCGAACCACGTTCATGGCTCGCTTTACCACGACGAGGCGATCTACCAAGAGGAACTTCGCAAGATCTGGTTTCGCACCTGGGTCTATGTCGGCCACGAGAGCGAGGTGCCCAACCCGAACGATTACATCATGAAGTCGATCGGGCCGGAGCCGGTCATCATGACCCGCAGCCGCAACGGAGCCGTGAACCTTCTGCATAACCGCTGCCCGCATCGCGGCAACCGCGTGTGCATGTTCGACAAGGGCACCACCACCGTCTTCACATGTCCCTATCATGGCTGGTCTTTCGCCAATGACGGGGCGCTGCGCGGCATGCCGTTCCCGTCCGGTTACGCCGGTGTCGACCGGTCGGAACTCGGGCTGGCCAAGGTGGCGCGGGTCGAGAGCTATCGCGGCTTCGTGTTCGGGTCGCTGGCAACGGAGGGGCCGAGCCTGGAGGAACATCTGGGCGCCGCCAAGGCTTCGATCGACGCGCTGTGCCGCAACTCGCCCGAGGGCCGGGTCGAGGTCACGGCCGGCTGGCTGAAGCACAAGGTCAAGTCCAACTGGAAGTTCCTCGTCGAGAACGAGACCGACGGCTACCACCCTTCCTTCGTCCATGCGTCCATCTTCGAGGTGGCCGAAAGCGGAATCGGTAGCCTGTATGGCAGCGACTCGACGGCGGTGGCGCGGGACCTCGGCGATGGCCACACCGAAATCGATTTGAGGCCCGAATTCCGCAAGCGCGGCGAGGCGCTGAGCTGGTTCGGCACCTCCGCCGATCGTCTGCCGGATTATGTCGCTCGCATGCAGGCGGCCTATGGTGCCGAGGAGGCGCAGCGGATCATGATCGATGGCACGCCGCACACCATGATCTACCCCAACCTGTTCATCGCCGAGATCCAGCTCTTCACCATCCAGCCGCTGGCGGTCGATCTCACGGTGCAACATGTCACCGCGCTGCAATTCGCCGGCGCGCCGGACCTGAACCGCCGTATGCGCCAGCAGACCATGGGTTCGGTCGGCCCGGCCGGCTTCCTGCTTGCGGACGACGCCGAGATGTATGAACGCACCCAGTTGGGCGTGCGCGCCAAAAACCCGCAATGGCTGTTTCTGGGCCGGGGCCGCGGGCGTGAGCGTCAGGATACGGACGGCTTCCTGATCGGTGACGTGACGGACGAGACCCCGTCGCGCGGCATCTGGCGGCATTACCGCGAGCTGATGAAGGCGGAATGAACGTGTCGGGCACAACCGAACTCAAGGCCGAGCCGGTGCAGGACCGGGCGTTGCTCGACCAGGTGACCGCGTATATCTACCGCGAGGCACGCCTGGCCGACTCTCATCAATACACGGAATGGGAGGCGCTGTGGGCGGATGATGGCGTCTACTGGATCCCGTCGGATGGGGATGGCAATAATCCGGACGCGGAAATGTCGATCATCTACGACAACCGGTCCCGCATATCCCTCCGCGTGCGCCAGTTGCTCACGGGCCGGCATTTCACCCAGTCACCGCTCTCGCCGCTACGCCGCGTGGTTTCCAACATCGAGATCCTGGACGATGACGGGACGACGGTGCATGTGACCAGCAACGCGCTTGTGTTCGAGGCGCATCTGCGCGGCGATACCCTGTGGGGCGCGCGCACGGAATACAAGCTGCGTCGCGAAGGCGGATCCTTCCGTATCGTCCTGAAGAAAGTCGTGCTGGCCAATAACGACCGGCCACTTTTCTCGATGGCGTTCATCATGTAGCGGGCGGCGCTGGAATAGCCGCACGGAGGAGACAAATAATGAGCGAGGCAATGGTCCCGAACGATATATCTGCGCCGGACGCGTTGTGCCTGCTCGACCTGCACGAAGACGGCGTGGCGCATCTAAGGCTGAACCGGCCGGCCGCGTCGAACGGGCTCAGCATGGAGATGCTCCGCGCCCTTCAGGAGACGCTGCTGCGCGTGCATGGCAATGGCCGGGTCCGCGCGCTGCTGGTCAGCGGCGCGGGGCGGCATTTCTGCGCCGGTGGCGACGTGCATCTGTTTCGAGCCCAGGGCGAGGCGCTACCCGATTACATCCGGGTTGCCACCGCCCTACTGCAGGGTGTCGTCGGCATGATGATGCGGCTCCAGGTCCCGGTGGTCACGGCGGTGCAGGGTTACGCGGCCGGCGGCGGCGGCATGGGGCTGGTCTGCTCCTCCGACATCGTCGTCGCGGGCGAGGGGACGAAGTTCCTGGCGGGCGCCACGCGGGTCGCCATGGTGCCGGATGCCGGAGTTTCCGTCACGCTGACGCAACTGGTCGGCTTCCGCAAGGCCATGGAGATCCTGCTGTTCAACCCGGTCATCACCGCCGCCGAGGCGCTAGCGATGGGCCTGGTCAACCGCGTCGTCCCCGATAACGAGCTTCACGCGACGGCCTTGTCGATGGCGCAGCAACTCGCCCGCGGTGCTCCGGCGGCGCTGGCCGCCACCAAGGCGCTGCTTTGGGATGGCATGGGCCGTACGGTGGACAACTGCATGCCTGAGGAGAACCGTCTCCAGGCCCGTCTGTCCGGCATGTCGGATGCCCTTGAGGGCCTGGAGGCCGTCATCGAGAATCGTGAGCCGGTGTTCCGTGGGCGCTGACGCCTCGCGGCGCCGGGCGCTGGTCACGGGCGGGGCCAGCGGCATTGGTGCCGCCACGGCCGAGGCCTTGGCGCAGGCCGGCTTCGCGGTGGTCATCGCCGACCTGAAGGAAGCGGCAGGCGAGTTCGTCCGGCTGGATGTCGCGGACAGCAAGGCGGTCGCCGAGGCGGTGGCCGCACACGGGCCGTTCGACACGCTGGTGAACTGCGCCGGTGTCGATCAGCATGAATTCTTCAGCATGACGGCGCCGGCGGACTGGCGCCGCCTGATCGCGGTCAATCTGGAAAGTGTCCTCGCCACGACCCATGCGGTGCTGCCGGCGATGCAGGCGGCGCGCTTCGGGCGCATCGTCAACGTCGCGTCCGAGGCGGGAAGGGGTGGCTCGCGCGGCGGCGCCGTCTATGCGGCGGCCAAGGGCGGGGTGATCGCCTTCACCAAGTCGATCGCCCGTGAAAGCGGCCGATACGGCATCACCGCCAATGTCGTGCTGCCCGGTCCGATCGACACGCCCATGCTGCGCGCCGCCGTCGCCGGCGGCGGCGAGAAGCTGATGCAGGCGATGACCGGCGCGACCTTGCTGGGCCGCCTCGGCACCCCGGCGGAGGTCGCCTCGGCCGTGGTCTATCTGGTCGGCGATCCGGCCGGGTTCATCACGGGAGAGGTTCTGG
>CAXTCT010000198.1:0-4562 GCA_964242565.1 uncultured Acetobacteraceae bacterium
CGAAAGCTCTCCTGCCGGAAAGCAGGACCATTGGCAAGCAAGACCCATGCCGGGGCAGCCGGCGGGGCGGCACGCCGCTTGCTGGCTCATCCCGGATTTGAGGAGGCATGACTCGCATGGACATGATCCCGGCGCATCCGGATTTCGACGCCATCCCGGTGATCGATTTCGCCCTGATCACGAGCGACGACCCGCAGGTCCGCGCCGCGGCGGCCGCAGGGCTGCGCGACGTCTGCACCCGGGTCGGGTTTTTCTACCTCAGCAACCATGACGTGCCGCAGGGCGTGGTCGAGGATTGCCTCGCGGCGGCCCGACGCTATTTCGCGCAGCCGGCCGAGCAGAAGATGGCCACCCATATCTCGAAATCCGAGCATCACCGCGGCTATGGCGCGATGCTGGAGGAGCGCACCGACGCCAACGGCGGTGCCGACCTGCACGAGGCGTTCGATCTCAGCCACGACGTGCCGGTGGATGATCCCGAGGTGCTCGGCGGCTGCTGGCTGTCCGGGCCGAATGCCTGGCCCGACGATGCCCCGCCCGGTTTCCGGGCGGCACTGGAACAATATTATGCCGCGATGCTGACGCTCGGCCGGCGCCTGTTCAGCGTTTTCGCCCTGGCACTCGGGCTGCGGGAGGATGTCTTCGAGCCCATGCTGGACCGTCCCGGCAGCTTCATGCGCGTGCTGCATTATCCGCCGCAACCACCGCGTGGCGAAGCGGCCGGGAACAGCCTCGGGATCGGCGCGCATTCGGACTATGAGTGCTTCACGATCCTGGCGCAGGACGATGTCGGCGGGCTGGAGGTGCGCAACGCACGGGGGCAATGGATCGCCGCGACGCCAATGCCGGGCTGCTTCGTGATCAATATCGGCGACATGATGGCGCGCTGGACCAACGACCTGTTCGCCTCGACCCTGCACCGTGTCATCAACCGGTCCGGCCGCGAGCGCTACTCGATACCGTTCTTCTATGGCGTCGATTACGACGTCACCCTGGAGACGCTGCCGGTCTGCATCGGCCCCGACCGGCCGCGGCGTTACGAACCGGTCAATGCGCATGATTATGTCGCGAGCCGGATCAAGGGCACCTATGCGATCTATGAGCCGGCTGGCGCGGCGCCAGCCGGCTGACCGACTATTGCGCGACGGCGCCGATATATTTCGCCCACGCTGCCGCTTCCTGAGGCTTGTTGTCGGCCGCATACGAGAATTCGTAGTTGCCGCCGCCGTTGTTGTCCCAGATGTTGACGAAGGCGATGGTCTGGCCCGCGGCGATCGCATTGGTCAGCTGAAGCGCGAGCCACTGCGGGAAGGCAGCATCGTCGCACACATCGCTCTGTGCATTGGAGTTCCCAGCACCGGCCTCCGGTATGGCGAAAGGCTTGTTATGGAGCTTGGCGAAGGCAAGCAGGCTGGTGAGGCTCTGGCTGGCGCCGCCGCTGCCGTCGTTGGACCATTTGGTGGCGGCCGGGTAGCTCCAGTAATGCATCCGGTTGACCGGATCGGCGATGAATTGCGCGACGCTGGTATCCTCAAGACCGGTGTCCCAGTCATGATAGGTCGGCGATGAGCCGCCATCGGAGTAGGGGTAGATGTCCGAGTAGACATCCGCCCCGATCACGTCGACAAAGGCGTCGCCGGGATACAGGCTCATGGTTGCCCTGGCCTGGCTGTAGTTCGTGGTGCTCGGGTTCCAGACCACTTCCGTCGTCACCCCGTTGGCGGCTGCGGCCGAGTGCAGGACAGTATAGATATGCTTGAATGCCGCGACCCAGTCGCTTTCGCTTTGGCTGTCGCTGCCGGAATAGGTCGGACCCTGGATGTTCATCTCCCAACCGACCCGGAACACCAGGAGCTTGAAGCCCTGCTGCGCCCAGGCCTGCACGACGCCCTGGATGGCGCTATCGTAATAGCCGAGCGCGAATTTCTGAAACTGCAGGTCTGCCGAAGATGATCCCGATGCGATGGAAGCCATCGGAAAACCGATGACGGGCGTGAGGCTTTTCGCATCGACCGACTGGGCGTTCGACCAGGCCTGCCAGCTCGCATTGCTTGCCCAGCCGACTACGGGCTGTGTGTAGTCCACGTAGGCGTCGATGAGTTTCGGCGTGTCCTGCATCGTCGACACGAAGCTGCGATAGCCGGCCTCGTAATTCGCTTCGGACGAGGCACTGCTTCCATTCGGGTTGCCGAGATAAACGCCGAGCACGGAAGGTGCGGTAGCGGCGCTTGCCGGAGTGCGCGCGCAGACAACACCCTCACAAGCAAGAAGCATTGAAAGACCCAAGGCCGCGCCTGCCATCTTGCGAATGCAAGGAACCAGGGACCCCAGGCGAAGCGGCGTTCGCGGCGAATATTTGATGATGGAGTCGTTCATGGCCTTCTGGCCTCCCTGCAGCTACCGATCTGGTAAACTTTCCGTGATCGGAGAGTTACAGGGTCGTATCGGAATACGCAAGGATCGAATGATCCCTGAACATCTTTTACGGATACTCAGGGTTTGCGCAGCCTGTTTACAGCAATAGTTTACAGATCCGAAAAATCGTTAACTATTGTTTGTTGATATTGCTTCGATATAATGCCATGACCGCATTTGTCCGAAGGCCGGGAGGGCCGCTTTGGCGATGCCGTCCAGCGTGGCGGCCGAATGCTTCAGCCCGGCCTGGTTGAGGATGATGCTGTCGGTTGCAGTGGAAGCGGCCGGCGCGATGCTCTCATGCCCGGTGAGCCTCAGCCGGGCCATGCCGGTTACGATGTCGATCGCGTAGGCGGACGGCACGGCCGATTCCGGCAATTGCTCCGGCGTGCGGGCAAGATCGAGCTGCGCCTCCACGAACACGCCTCTGCGCCTTCCGGCCGGCGACGGCGCTGGCGGTCAGAACCACCGCCGCGAGCAGGAGGCGCAGCGGCGGCCTCAGGAATCCGCCGCGCGGGCTTTGCGCTTGGCTGCGCGCGCGGCCGCCTCGGCGGCCTTTTCGCTTTCGCGGGCGGCGACCTCTTCGGCATGGCGACGATACAGCGCAAGGGCCTCGAAGGCGTGACGATTGGCGATCGTCTCGGCTTCGGAGGCCGATTGCGCGAGCTGCCCGGCCTTGTCGTAATTGCCCGATCCGGCATTCCGCGCGGCATCGTGATGCAGCTTGGCGGCGATCTCGAACTGGTGAGCCGCTTCTTCATGATGCCTGGCGGTGGCCTGCTGCGTCTCGTTCACTGTTGTTTCTCCCTGGCTGGCGACGCTGCATAACAAGGGCAGCCGCGTTAGCAAAGCACCCGACCACGCGCTCCGGAGATGATCCCATGCCCCTCGCCGATGACAATATTCTGGCAGACCGGCTGGTTGCGAGATTCTGCCGCTACCTCGCCGTCAGCAGCCAGAGCGACGCCGGAGCCACCAGCCTGCCGAGCACGCCGGGCCAGTGGGACATGGCGCGACTGCTTGCGGGCGAGCTCGCGTCGATCGGCCTGGCGGATATCCATCTCGACGATCAGGCCATCCTCACCGCATGCCTGCCCGGAACCAGGACCGGCGCGCCGCGCATCGGGTTTTGCGCGCATGTGGATACGGTCGATGTCGGGCTGTCGGCGGACATCCACCCCAGGCGCGTGCGCTTCACCGGCGAGGATCTGTGCCTGAACCCGGCCCGTGACCTCTGGCTGCGCGTGGCCGAGCATCCGGAGATCCACCCCTATGCCGGCCAGGACATCCTCGTCGGCGACGGCACCAGCGTGCTCGGCGCCGACAACAAGGCGGCGGTCGCCGTGGTGATGGAGCTGCTCGAGACATTGGCGCGCGAGAGGCCGCCGCACGGCGATATCGTCGTGGCCTTCGTGCCGGACGAGGAGATCGGCCTGCGCGGCGCCAAGGCGATCGACCTCGCGCGCTTCCCGGTCGATTTCGCCTACACCATCGATGCCTGCGAGATCGGGGAGTTCGTATTCGAGACCTTCAATGCCGCCTCGGTCGAGATCTCGATTGCCGGCGTGACGGCGCATCCGATGTCGGCCAAGGGGATATTGGTCAACCCGCTCCTGGTCGCGGCCGACCTGATCGCGCGCTTCGATCCGCTCGACACGCCGGAACATACCGAAGGCCGCGAAGGCTATATCTGGTTCAACGGCATGGCCGCGGACGCCGCCACCGCCACGCTGAGGATGTCCATACGCGACTTCGACGATCTCGGCTTCGCGCGGCGCAAGGCGCTGGTCGACGACGCGGTGCGGGCAACCCGGACTGCCCATCCGCGCGCGGCCATTGCCTGCCGCATCGAGGATGTCTACGCCAACATCGCTTCCTGCCTCGGCGATGACCGGCGCAGCGTCGACCTCATGCACCAGGCCTTCGCGGACATCGGGATAACCCCGAGGGTGATCGCGATGCGCGGCGGCACCGACGGCGCGGCGCTGTCGGCGCGCGGCATTCCGACGCCGAACTACTTCACCGGCGCGCTGAATTTCCACTCGCCGTTCGAGTTCCTGCCGGTGACGTCGTTCGTGCAATCCTACCGGCTCACGCTTCGGCTCTGCAGGCTCGCCGCCCTTGATCAGGCATCCTGAAACTCGGGA
>CAXTCT010000199.1:0-4558 GCA_964242565.1 uncultured Acetobacteraceae bacterium
TCCCTCGGCGGCGGCGGCGTCATAGGCCGCACGGGCCGGCGTGAGCACGTCGATCAGGGTCTTGTCGCCGGGCCTGGCCTCGCCGAGATCGGTGATGGCGGCCTCGCCGGCCTCCAGCATGGCCGCCACGCGCTCGCGGTCGATCCTGTCGCTGCCGTCGAGTGCCTCGGACATCTCGACGAAGAACGAGCCGTACAAGGGACCCATCGAGCCGCCGATGTCGCCGAGCAAGGTGTCGCCGATCATCGCGAAGCCTTCCCGCAGGTCGAAATCCTTGCCCGACAGGCGTTCGGCGACCAGGCGGAAACCCTTGGCCATGTTGATGCCGTGGTCTCCGTCTCCCGTGGCCCCGTCGATCTCGCCGAGCAGGGCTTGGTTGTCGATGATCACCGAGGCGATTTCCAGCGTGATCGGCGCCGCGTCCTTCAGCGTGATGCTCTGCATCGCGGCTTCCTCCCTGGCGGTCATGGTCAAGCGCTTGGCACGGTGAGGCCGATCGACCGCGCCGGCGCGCGCAGCAGCCGGTCGAGTTCGGCATCGAGGCGGGTGACGGTGACCGATACGCCCGACATTTCCAGCGACGTGAAATAATTGCCGACGAAGCGGTGCCGCGGGGTGATGTTCCTGGCGCGCAGCATCTCGTCGACGTGGCCATAGAGCAGATACAGCTCCATCAGCGGCGTGGCCCCGAGGCCGGAGATCAGCACGCTGACATCCTCGCCTTCGAAGGCCAGGTCGGCGAGGATCTTGTCCAGCATCAGTCCGGCCATCTCGCGGGCCGGAGCCACCGGCAGGACGGCGATGCCATGCTCGCCGTGATGGCCGATGCCGACTTCCATCATGCCGGGGTCGATGGCGAAGTTGGGCTTTCCGGCCGCCGGGATCGTGCAGGCCGACAAGCCGATGCCGATCGAGCGGGTATTGTCGATGGCTTTCTGCGCGGCCGCGACGACGGCGTCGAGATCGCCCCCCTCGGCGGCACGGGCGCCGCCGGCCTTCCACATCAGGATCTCGCCGGCAACCCCGCGGCGCTTGTCGGCTTCCTCCCTGGGAGCGGAGGCGACGTCGTCGTTGGCGATCACGGTCTTGACCGCGAGCTCGTCCTTGGCGGCGAGCCGGACCGCCATCTTCACGTTCATGTTGTCGCCGGCATAGTTGCCGTAAAGGCAGGCAACCCCCTGTCCGCCGTCGGCCTCGCGGAAGGCGGCATGGAAGCTCTTGGCGGTGGGCGAGGCGAATACCTCGCCGATCGCCACGGCATCGACCAGGCCGGGTCCGACATAGCCGAGGAAAGCCGGCTCATGCCCCGATCCGCCACCGGTCACGATGCCGACCCGGCCTTTCGCGCCATCACCCGCCACACGCAGCACGCGCGGATGATCGGTCGCCACGAGAAGGTCGGGATGGGCGGCCAGCACCCCGCGGATGCTGCCTTCGGTGACCTGGTCCGGATCATCGATCACGCGGTTCAACATGTCCGCCTGCCTTTCCCTGATGCGCCTCTGCGCGCGTGATGCGGTTGCTCAGCAGATGAGATCCGGTGCGAACCTATGTCAAGCCCGTGCGCACTTGCGCAGCGTCAACTTGCGTCGGATGATCAAAGGATTGGCGGTCTACCAACAAAATTTTAATTTGGTCCGCTGAACAGCCGCGCATATGAGTATATATACGCGAGCAAATGAGCATCATAATGGATTTTGTGCAGCGCAATAACCCGGATGATCCGGCGATGCCCGAAGCCGGGAAAGCCTTGCCCTCGCCGCGCGGCACGCCAAGAATTGCGGGCAAAGGCCATGACAGGAGCGATGTCAGGATCGAGACGCTGCTCGAGATCGCGGCCCTGTACTATTATGACGACGTGACGCAGGAGGCGTTGTCGCAGCGCTTCTCAATGTCGCGTGCCAAGATCGGCCGCTTGCTCAAGCGCGCGCGCACCGATGGGCTGGTCGAGATCCGGGTGCATCAGCCGCCTTCGGTGGGCGCGGATCTGGAGCGTGAATTCATCCGCCGCTTCGCCATCCGACGCCTTCTGGTCTCGATCGACCATCGCGACGCGGATGCGCAGCGCAACGCGGTGGCGGCCCTGGTGGCGTCGCATCTTGAGCGGGTGCTGACCGACGGCAGCATCGTCGCCGTGGGGATGGGGCGCAACGTCGCCGCGGTGGCGGACGTGCTGGTGGCACGCCCCCGTGCCGGCGTGACCTTCGTCTGTGCCATCGGAGGCTCGCTGCGCGCCGGCGGGCATATGAACCCCGACCATATCTGCCGCAGGCTCGCCGCCCGCTTCGGCGGCGAGAGCGAGACGCTGTATGCGCCGGCCCTGGTCACCAATGCCGAGCTGCGGGCCGAACTTTATCGCAACGACACCGTCAAGCTGACGCTCGACCGCGCGCGCCGGGCCGACATCGCCCTGATCGGGGTGGGCGACCTGTCCGAGGACAGCAACATGGTGCGCATGGGCTGGTTCACGTCCCGGGAGATCGCCGAGGCGAGGCTGGCCGGCACCATCGGCGACACCATGGGCTATGACTTCATCGACATCCATGGCCGTCCCGCCGATACCGGCATGCAGGGGCGCGTGATCGGGTTGTCGCGCGGCGATCTGGAGCGGATCCCCGACGTGATCGCCATCGCCAGCGAGAACACCAAGGCCGCCGCGATCCTGGGCGCGCTGCGCACCCGCGCGATCGATACGCTCGCGACGTCCTTCACCAACGCCCACACCATCCTGCAGCTCGACGACGCGACCGCGCCGCCGCGTCCCGCGGGCCGGCCCGGCTAGGTTTTCGGCACCGGGGGCGGAAGGTTGCCGATCGCCTGCTGATACTGCGCGATCACGTCCTCCGGCGGCCCGTCGGCGCGGACGCGGCCGGCTTCCAGCCACAGCACGCGCGTACACCAGCTGCTGATGACGCTGACCTGATGCGAAGTCAGCACCATGATCTCGGCGCCGCGCACCACGCTTTCCAGCCTGGCACGGGCCTTGTCCTGGAAGGCGGCATCACCGGCCATGAACCATTCATCCATCAGCAGCACCTGCGGCGCGATCGCCGTGGCCAGGCCGAAACCGAGCCGGATCACCATGCCGCTGGAATAGACCCGCACCGGCAGGTCGAGAAACTCGCCGAGGGCGGCGAACTCCTGCACGTCTTCCTCGAGCCGGCGTATGGCGGTCCGCCCGAGCCCGATATAGCGGCCACGAAGCATGATGTTCTCGCGCCCGGTGAGATCGAAATTCATGCCCAGATTGGCGTCCAGCAGGGCGTTCAGCGTGCCGCCGACCTGCACTTTCCCCGCGACCGGCTCGTAGATGCCCGCCATCACCCGCAACAGGCTGGATTTGCCGGCGCCGTTATGGCCGACAATGCCGAGCCGGTCGCCCGACAGCAGCGAAAGCGAGATGTCGCGCAGCGCCTGCACCACGACCCGGCCGGTGGCGGGGTTCCCGTTCCGGGCGTTCTCGCCGCCGATCCTGGCACCCGAGGCGGGCGCGCCTGCTCCGCGAACCGGCCCGAGGCGCCCGGAAGCGGCTGAAAGCATCGTCTTCTTCAGGGAGCGCGCGCCGCCGTGATAGATCGGGAAGTCCAGCGACACCCCCTCGATGCGCAGGAAGGCGGCGCCTCGCGGCTTCGCGGAAAGGGGGGACGCCGCCTGCTGCATCGGCTGGTCCACGCCTATACCCAGAAGGCGAGGCGGGGGCGGGCGCGGGTGAATATCGCCCAGGCGGCGATCCACAGCAGGAAGCTGTAGCCCAGGGCGGCGCCCCAGAGCAGGCTGCCCGGCACGTCGCCGAGCAGCGGCGAGCGCACGACCTCGAGCAGGGTGTAGAAGGGGTCGAGCGGGAGCCACCAGCCATGGGCCCCGAGCTGCGACGGCTTCCAGATGACCGGCGTGATGAAATAGGCGATCTGCATGATGCTGCCCACGATCGGCGCGACGTCGCGGAAGCGGGCGCAGATGCTGCCGAGCAGGAAGCAGGCCGCGATAGCGTCGGCAACCCACAGCGCGAGGCCGGGCAGGGCCAGAAGGGCGCCGATCCCGGGCCAGGCACCGTAGATCGCGAACGTCCCGATCGGCACCAGCAGGTTGTGCGCCAGCACGATGGCGTTGCGCACGACGCAGCGCAGCACCTGCACCATGAACGGCATGCGCAGCGAGCGGATGGTGGCTTCCGCATCAAGGAAGACGGTGCAGGCTTCCGCGGTCAGGCCGCCGATGCCGGTCTGCCAGAGGATCAGCGAAAGGGCCAGGAACGGCAGATACTGGCTCAGCGTGACGCCGAACAGCGTGCCGTAGATCCAGCCCATCGAGGCCACCATGACCGCGCTCGACAAGGTCAGCCAGAACGGGCCGAGGGTGGAACCGCGATAGCGGAGCTTGATGTCGAGCCAGCCGAGCGAGCAGGCGAGCCGCCATTGCGCCGCACCCTCGCTGACGTCACGCCCGGCCGCGCGCCGGCGCGCGGCGATGCCGCCGCCGGCATCGAGCAGCAGGCCGCCACGGTTTCGTGCCGTCGATATCCTCATCGTGGTCGCGTAGCCGATCCGCCAGTACCCTG
>CAXTCT010000200.1:0-4549 GCA_964242565.1 uncultured Acetobacteraceae bacterium
CGCGCTCCGCGCCCGGTCGCGCGAGATCGCGGAGGATGCCCGCGTGGTCTCCGTCACGCGCAAGGCCGCCCGCGCCCGGGAGCTGATCCGCCACGACGCCGCCCATGTGCTGGCCGAGGCGGTGCAGGGGCTATATCCCGGCACCCAGGTCACCATCGGCCCCTCGATCGAGAACGGCTTCTATTACGACTTCGCGCGCAACGAGCCCTTCACCCCGGAGGATTTCCCCGCCATCGAGAAGCGGATGCGCGAGATCGTCGCCGCCAACGCGCCATTCTCGCGCGAGGTCTGGCCGCGGGACCAGGCGATCGCCTTCTTCGAGACCCGTGGCGAGCGCTTCAAGGCCGAGCTGATACGGGACCTGCCGGAAAGCGAGCCGATCTCGATCTACCGGCAAGGCGAATGGCTCGATCTCTGCCGCGGCCCGCACATGCGCGGCACCGGCGATGTCGGGGGTGCCTTCAGGCTGATGAAGGTGGCCGGAGCCTATTGGCGCGGCGACCACCGCAATCCGATGCTGACGCGCATCTACGGCACCGCCTGGCGCGACGCCGCCGAACTGGAAGCCCATCTGCACCAGATCGAGGAGGCCGAGCGGCGCGACCATCGCCGCATCGGCCGCGAGATGGACCTGTTCCATATCCAGGAGGAGGCGGTCGGCTCGATCTTCTGGCATCCCAAGGGCTGGCGCCTGTACAGCGTGCTGCAGGATTATATGCGCCGCGCCCAGGACCGCGCCGGCTATGACGAGGTGCGCACGCCGCAACTGGTCGACCGGTCGCTCTGGGAGGCGTCCGGCCACTGGGAAAACTACCGCGAGCACATGTTCATCGCCACCGTCGAGGACGAGGACAAGGCCGGCCATCCCAGGAGCCTGGCCCTGAAGCCGATGAACTGCCCCTGCCACGTGCAGATCTTCCGGCACGGGCTGCGCTCCTACCGCGAGCTGCCCTGGCGCATGGCCGAGTTCGGGGCATGCCATCGCTACGAGCCGTCCGGCGCCCTGCACGGCATCATGCGGGTGCGGGCCTTCACCCAGGACGACGCGCATATCTTCTGCACCGAGGCCCAGGTGCCCGAGGAGACGGCGCGCTTCGTGGCCATGCTGACCCAGGTGTACAGCGACCTCGGCTTCGACAGCTTCGTGGTCAAGTTCGCCGACCGGCCGGACCATCGCGCCGGCACGGAGGAGGAATGGGACAAGGCCGAGGCGGCCCTGGTCGAGGCTTGCCGCCTGGCCGGGGTCCAGTACGAACTCAACCCGGGCGAGGGCGCCTTCTACGGCCCCAAGCTGGAGTTCGTGCTGCGCGACGCGATCGGCCGCGACTGGCAGTGCGGCACCCTCCAGGTCGATTATGTGCTGCCCGAACGGCTCGACGCCAGCTATGTCGGCGAGGATAGCGCGCGGCACCGCCCGGTGATGCTGCACCGGGCGATCCTGGGGTCTTTCGAGCGCTTCCTGGGCATCCTGATCGAGCAATATGCCGGCCGCTTCCCCTTGTGGCTGGCGCCGGTGCAGGCGGTGGTGGCCTCGATCGTCAGCGATGCCGAGCCCTATGCGCTGGAGGTCGCGGCAAGGCTGCGTCGGGCCGGGATGGTCGTGCATGCCGACATCCGCAACGAGAAGATCAACGCCAAGATACGCGAGCATAGTCTCGCGCGCGTGCCGGTGATCCTGGTGGTCGGGCGGCGCGAGGCGCAAGCCGGCCAGGTCGCCATGCGCAGGCTGGGTGGTGCGGCACAGGAGATGATGTCGCTCGACCAGGCGGTCGCGATGCTTGCGGCGGAGGCCAGGCCGCCCGATCTCAGGCGCGCGGATGCCTGAAACCGCGCCATTTGGGGCACGCATGGCACTGATCCGCCCACTGCATGGCAATTTTACTACACGAAGCGGGTAGCGACCTTGCCGGGCCGCAAGGTCTTGCGCCAAAAAGCGAGCCTTGGCCGATCATGAGTTCGATACCCCCGATCGCCACGATATCGTAACGGATACAGGAGAAGACCGATAGCCAGACCACCGATGGCCGCCCAGCCTACCCGCGAAGGCCCTCGCGTCAATGAAGAGATCCGAGTCCCGCAGGTGCGTCTGATCGACGAGGAAGGCGAGATGCAGGGGGTCATGACCACCCGCGACGCAATGCAGCGCGCCTTCTCGGTCGGCCTGGACCTGCTCGAAATCAGCCCGAACGCCGAACCGCCGGTGGTCAAGATCCTCGATTACGGCAAGTTCAAGTACGAGCAGCAGAAAAAGAAGAACGAGGCCCGCAAGAAGCAGAAGGTCATCGAGATCAAGGAGGTCAAGGTCCGGCCCAACATCGACGAGAACGACTACCAGGTGAAGCTGCGCGCCATGCGGTCCTTCATCGAGGAGGGCGACAAGGTCAAGGTCACGCTGCGTTTCCGCGGCCGCGAGATGGCCCACCAGGATCTCGGCGTGAAGGTGCTCGAGCGCATTCGTGGCGACATGGACGAGCGCACCAAGGTCGAGCAGATGCCGCGCATGGAAAACCGCCAGATGATCATGGTGTTGTCTCCGCGCTGATCCGATCCGGGTGACGCACCGGGTGCAGCCTCAACATCGGGGGAACTGGTCGATGTCCGATGCCGAGCCGATCCGGGTCCGCGAGGTCACGGTCCTGTCCGATGATCATTACATCCTGCGCAGGACCCGGTTCGATTACCGCCGCCGCGACGGAAGCTGGCAGACCCTGAGCCGTGAGAGCTATGACCGTGGCAACGGCGCCGCAGTGCTGCCCTACGACCCGGCGCGCCGCACCGTGCTACTGGTGCGGCAATTCCGCTACCCCGCCTATGTCAACGGCCACCCGGAGCCATTGATCGAGGCGATCGCCGGGTTGCTGGACAAGAACGACCCGCTGACCACCATCTGTCACGAGGCCGAGGAGGAAGCGGGCTATCGGCTCCGCTCGCCGCGCCGCGTCTATGACGCCTTCATGAGCCCGGGCGCCGTGACCGAACGGCTGAGCCTGTTCATCGCCGAATATGGCGAGGCGGACCGGATCGGCCCCGGCGGCGGGCTGCATGGCGAGGGCGAGGATATCGAACTGCTGGAGCCCTCCTTCGAGGCGGCGATGGCCATGATCGCCGATGGCCGCATCTGCGACGCCAAGACGATCATGCTATTGCAGCATCTCCGCCTCGCCGGACTGCTCTAGGCCGGACTGCTCTAGGCGCGACTGCTCTAGGCGGCTTGCTTCGGTGCGACCTTCGCCAGCTTCTCGCCGAGCTTGCTGACATATTCGTCCGCCTTGTAGATGTCCGCCACGATCGCCTTGAGCTTGGTGACATGATCCTTCATGCCCAGCGCGTCGGCATAGGCGGTCGCGCAGCCGAAGCCGGCGATGCCGTAATGGGACATGCGCTGATACTGCGCGATGATGGTGATGTCGCGCAGGTCGCCATTCTCGGGCGCCTCCTTGACCACATGCTTCAGGGCTTCCTTGACCAGCCCTTCCATGCCCTTGCAATGCTCCTTCTCGACGTCCTCGCCGGTATCCTTGATCAGGGCCATCAGCGCCTCGGTATGGCGGGTGATGCCGGTGACCGAGTTCTCCAGGGTCTGCTTCAGCTTGGGGTCGTGCGCCGATCCGGCCATCGTCTGGACGATTTTGGTCATCTGGTCGTTGGCGGACCACAGGTCCTTCATCTCGTCGGCATAGATGTCCTTGAGGCTTTCGGAACTAGGCATGAGGTGACGCTCCTGTTGGTCGACCCTTCAACGACGGCCCCCGGAGCCGCGTTCCTGGCGTGAACGCCAATTTGACCATGCCGGCACGTCGCCCCGGACCGCCGTTCAATCCTGCCCCTCGATCCGCGTGAAGTCGGCCACGCCGGCCATCATGCGGTGGACGGCCGCCAGCAGCCCGAGGCGGTTGCGGCGAAGCGCGGCGTCGTCGGCATTGACCGTCACCTGGTCGAAGAACCGGTCCAGCGGCCGGCGCAAGGCCGACATCGCCGACATCGCCGCCTCGTAGCGCTCGTCCTGCATCGCCGGCGCCACCTCGTCGGCGGTCGCCCGCCACGCGGCATCGAGCTTGCGCTCCTCGTCCTGGCTGTAGAGCGCGGGGTCGGGGAGGGCGTCGAACGGCCCGTCCTTTTTCTCCTCGATGCGCAGGATGTTGGCCGCGCGCCTGACCGCGGACAGCAGGTCGCGTCCGTCGTCGGTGCCGAGCAGGCTGGCCACGGCTTCGGCGCGGGCGAGCAGGCGCGTGATGTCGCCGTCCGCGCCGATCGCGGCGAGCACGTCATGCCGCGCGCCCTCGCTGCGAAGCTGCACGCGCAGCCGCTCGGCGATGAAACCGGGCAGCAGCGCCAGATCCGGCGCCGTGCGCAGGGCTTCGGGCAAGGCCCGTGCCGCCTCGTCGAACAGTTCGAACAGATCCAGCCGCAGCCCGTTGTCGCGGATGATCCGGATCAGCCCGAGGGCGGCGCGTCGCAGCGCATAGGGATCGCCCGAGCCTCCGGGCTTTTCTCCCGCCGCGAAGAACCCGACCAGGCTGTCGATCCGGTCCGCCAGCGCCACGGCGAC
>CAXTCT010000201.1:0-4546 GCA_964242565.1 uncultured Acetobacteraceae bacterium
GTCAGGGCCATGCCGGCGCCCGCCGTGCCGGCACCCGTCCACGTCGGGGTCGACGACTGGGCCATGAGGAAGGGCTGCGGCTACGGCACGATCGTGGTGGACCTGGAACGTCACCGTGTCGTCGACCTTCCCCCCGACCGCACCGCAGCGACGCTGGCCAGTCGGCTTGGGCAGCGGCCTGGCATCAAGGTCGTTGCCCGTGACCGCTGACCGGGTATGGCCGAGGGGCCAGCCTCGGCGCTCCCGGGCTCTGCAGGTTGCAGACCGCTGGCACCTGCTCGCCTCCGGCACCTACCATCGATGTCCGGACCAGCGGCTGCGGCACTCCGGCGAGATCGCGCTTTCCCTCGCAGCGCATCAAAGCGCGAGGCGGAATTATGCCGACGCCGGAGCCATCGGCCGTCGAGCAGGACGCAACGGCCAGCGCCGTCGCTGATCTGGCGCGTCGCGTCACGGCACTCGTTCGTGCATCGGGCGTGGGCAAGACGGCGACTGCGGGCCGCGATGCCGTCGCAGAGTCCAGTGCCTGGATCGCGAGGGCGGAAGTCTGTGGCGCGCCCGCCATCGCGACGTTCGCTTCGGGACTGGAAGACGAAGCGAATGCGGTCAGGGCCGCCCTGACCGAACCCTGGAGCAGCGGCCAAGCTGAGGGACAGATCAATCGCTTGAAGCTCATCAGGCGCCAGAGCTACAGACGAGCAGGCCTCGATCTGCTCCAGCGCCGGATGGTTCTGGCGGCGTGGTCCACGCAAAATGAGCAAGAACCGCCAAGGCGGGTGAATTTCAGATCGGGTAGCCGGCCCCCGCCGGGTGGATACGAGCGGCTGCGGGCGCACAACGCCGAGGTGCGCCAAGTGCGCTGCCGGATTGAGCAAATGTTTGGCACCGCCAAGCGGCCCTATGGGTTGCGGCGGGTGCACTCATTGGGGCTTGCCAAGGCCGGCCTGCAAGTCCGGCTGGCTGCTGTGGCCTACAATCTGCATCGCAGCTTTAGCCTGCTCGCACCCGCTGCGAGGTAAACGACAGCCAGGCTCTGCCCACCGTGCGCCCGTTATCGCCAAAATGAGCGGGTGAACGCAAGGTGCTGCGTTGAAGACTGTGGTTGGACAAAATTCTTGAGGTTCAGGCACATCATACCAACCGCGCCCAGGTCTCATTCCGTGTAGAACATTGCCTCGCCAATGCCATGCTTGCGGCAGCACCCCGATAACCTTGATCCGCTTCGCGGCTTAAGACTGCATGATTCTTGATCGCTTCATCGTCCGTCTCCCGGTGACGGATTGCACTTCAGACCAAGGGCATTGCAGAAGGCAGGAGCACAATCTCCTTGGTAGCGACAGCTATTCCATGCAGATAGTCGATGACGCTCGTCTCGTTCTTCACGTCGGCATATTTTGCATCCATGTCGAACAGGTTCGCTTCGTGCGGCGTCGCATGCCGATCGCCGCAGGCATCTCGAACGACGATCGGGACGAAGCCGTGCGACATCGCATCCACGCAGCTGGCACGCACGCAGCCAGAAGTGGTCAGGCCAGTGAGAATGACGCTATCCACCCCGACGGCATGCAAGGTCGTCGCCAAGCTGGTGCCGAAGAACGCACTTGGATATTGCTTGGAGATGATCAGTTCGTCCGCCGTCGGCTGCAACGAAGCAGGCAGCTCACTGGATCCACCTTCCGCCAAGAAGCATCGAAGCGCAGGCACCTTGCGATAAAAGATCCCGCCGTCCAGGCCACCAGCCTGATACGTCACCCGCGTGAACACGATCGGAATGGCGGCTTTCCGCGCGACCTCGAGAATCCGTTGCGCAGAAGCTAGTGCGGCCTCGACGCCGGCATAGAACGGGCTGTCGGGATCGAAATAGGCACGCATGAAATCGATCAGCAGCAAGGCGGGCCGATGGCCGAAACCCAGTCGATGATTGTAGCCAGCGGCTGCGTAGCTGCTGCCGAGAGGGTCGGTCATGCCGGTTCCGCCGCCTGGAGCGCGAACCGTGGTGCTACCGGAGCGGGCAGGCCGGTCTCTGCGAGGCATGCCTCGCGTAGCGCGGCGATATCGCGGCCGGTATTGAAGACCGCGACAGACGGCTGCCCGGCTCGCAGTCGAACCCGCAGCCAATCGGTCGCGGCGACATCGACTGCATCCACGGACGTCAGCACGACACCATAGATCGAGGCGGCCTGCCGCGTTACCAGTCCGCATCGCACGTCTCGCGCCACTGCATCCGGCTCGCGCGCCAAGGGATCGCCCCAGCCACCACCGCCCCAGGTGACGTAGTGCAGGCGATCGCCGGGCTGCACCGCGATCCGGTCGCACTTGGCCGGCAGCGCCTGCTCGGACCCGTCGGGCCGTACCAGCAGCTTGCGGCTACGCATGCCCGGTGCGCCACCGTTCACTCCCCAGGGCGAGGTGAACCATCGGTCGTCGTGGATCGAGATCTCGCCCGGTTCCAGGAAGACATAGACCGTTTCCACTCCGTTGCCGCCACGGAAGCGTCCGGCACCACCAGAATCCGGTACGGTCCGGTAGCAATCAATGCGAAGCGGAAAATAGGCTTCCAGGAACTCGTTCGGTACGTTGGTGAAGGAGGGCCACAATGAGTGCCCGTCCGCGCCGTCGCCGAACGGGCGTCCAGGAATGCCGCCGAAGCCGATCTGGAACAGCTGGAACCATTCTCCGCTTCCACGCCTGCGGCCCGAATACATCAGGTGTGGCGAGGAGGAGAAACCGGCAGCGCACAGGAATTCCGGCTGGCGTTGTCCGAGCAATCCGCCCAGCACATCGAACACGCGGCCCAGCGCATGCGTGCGGCACGACAACGCCGCCGGGTAGCGCGGGCGCAGCAACGAGCCTTCGGGGATATGCACCTCGATCAGGTCATAGAACCCGTCGTTGAACAGGATCTGCGGATCGAACACCATGATCATATAGATGCCGAAGAACATCTTGAACATGTTCTCGTTAAGGAAGAAGTTAATCGAGCTGTCGGATTGCGGATCGGTTCCGGTCCAATCCAGGATCACCCGTTCGCCCTCTCGACGCATCGAGCATTTCAGTTTCCACGGACCGGAGCCGCGGCCGTCGTCGCAGATCCAGTCCTCGAAATGCAGCGTCTCCTCCGGCACCGCGCGCCGGATCAGCTGCGCCATTGCGCGACGGTTGCGCGCCAGGGCATCGTCTAGCGCGCTGACATAGCTGTCGACGCCGAAGCGATCGCACATCTCGATCCCCCGCCGCTCCGCGGTCCGGCAGGCGGCGATGATCGCGTTGCAGTCGGCACGGTTCCAGTGCGGCAGGCGGCTCTGGTTGAGCGCCATCTCCAGGATATCGTCCTGGCGCACGCCGGCGCGATAGATCTTCACCGGCGGGATCGCAAGTCCTTCCTCGAAGATCGAGGTCGCATCGGTCGGCAGGCTGCCGGGAACCTTGCCGCCGACATCGGTCATATGGCCGAACATCGCGGCCCAGCCGACCAGACGGCCGCCCTCCGCGTCACGGCGCTGATGGTAGATCGGCAGCAGGATCAGCCAGTCGTTGACGTGGCTGATCGCTCCCTCGCAGCTGTACGGGTCGGAGATCAGGAAGACGTCGCCGGCCTCCACAGTGCCCGTGTACTGGCGCAGGAAACCGTCGATGAAGCTGCCGAACTGGCCGACGACCATGCGTCCGAGCCGGTCGGCGATCAGCGGGAACTCGTCATGCTGCTCGCGGATACCCGGCGACATGGCGGTACGGAACAGCACCGCATCCATCTCGTGCCGCGCGTTGCGCAGCGCGCTCTCGATGATGTCGAGCGCGATCGGTTCGACCTGCACCCGAGCGAACGGGGTCGGATCGGTCTCCACGATGCGGGCCTTGTGGGTGTCGATGCTCATTTCAGGCCACCTTCGTCGGAATGGGTCGGATCAGCAGGTTGCCGCTCTCGTGCACCTCTGCTGCGTGACCGGGCAGCACCAGCGTGGTGCTGTCCATCTCGGTCACGATGGCGGGACCCGGTATGCGCATGCCCGCCTTGAGGTGCGCGCGGTCGTAGATCAGCGCATCGACTTCGCATCGCTCGACCCAGATCCGGGTCGGCTGGAGCAACGCGCCCCGCGGATCGGCACCCCCGTGTTCCAGGCGCTGCGTGTCCACGCGCGCGGGCCTGCCCTGCACCACGGCGCGCAGGTTCACCACCTCACGCTCCGCCTCCAGGGCGAAGGTAAATAGGCGTTCGTGCGTCGCGTCGAATTGCCGCCCCAATCTTTCCAGGCCACCCGACGCAAAGCCGTCGAGGGCCACCTCGATCGGCAGTTCGAAGCCTTGGCCGGCATAGCGCACATCCACCTGGCAGCTGATGCTGTGCTCGTCGCGGGGTACGCCCTCGGCATCGAGCGCCATCGCCGCCTGCGCCGCCAGTTCGCGCAGCAGGCAGGCGATCTCGGCGTTGCTGGTCGCGGGGAAGCGGCGCACGAACGTGCGCGATGCCTCGTTGCGCAGGCGTGTCGTGGCATCTCCGTAGGCGCAGAGCACGCCGGGACTGGGCGGGATCACCACCGGCCAGCAG
>CAXTCT010000202.1:0-4530 GCA_964242565.1 uncultured Acetobacteraceae bacterium
CCCGCGGCGCGCCCGACCAGGGGGCCGGTGACAGGGTGCGCGGTGCGGAACGGCAGCCTCAGCACGCGCACCAGCCAGTCGGCAAGGTCGGTCGCCGTCGAAAAGCCGGAGCCGGCAAGCGCCCGCATGCGCGCGAGATCCGGTGTCATGTCGCGGATCATGCCGTCGATCGCGGCCAGCGACAGGCTGGCGGCGTCGGTCGCCTGGAACACCGGCTCCTTGTCCTCCTGCATGTCCTTCGCATAGGCCAGAGGCAATCCCTTCATGACCGTGAGCAGCCCGACCAGGGCGCCGATGACGCGGCCGGTCTTGGCCCGGGTCAGCTCCGCGGCATCGGGGTTGCGCTTCTGCGGCATGATCGACGAGCCGGTGGTGAAGGCGTCGGACAGCCCGATGAAGCCGAACGGCGACGAGCACCAGACCACGATCTCTTCCGCCAGCCGGGAAAGATGCATCACCAGGATGGACAGGGCGGCGAGATATTCGAGCGCGAAATCGCGGTCGGAAACGGCGTCCAGCGAGTTGCCCGTCGGGCGGTCGAAATCCAGCGAACGGGCGGTCATCTGCCGGTCGATCGGGAAGGAGGTGCCGGCGAGTGCGGCCGATCCGAGCGGGCATTCGTTGAGCCGGCGGCGGGCGTCGGCGAGGCGGCCGCGGTCGCGCGCCAGCATCTCGACATAAGCCAGCAGATGATGGCCGAAGGTGACCGGCTGGGCGGTCTGCAGATGGGTGAAGCCGGGCATCGGATCGGCGGCATGGACCAGGGCGCGTGTCGCCAGGCTGTGGATCAGCGCGGCTGCCTGCGCGTCGAGACCATCGATCGCATCGCGCACCCAGAGGCGGAAATCGGTCGCGACCTGGTCGTTTCGGCTGCGCGCGGTGTGCAGCCGCTTGCCGGCCTCGCCGATGCGCTCGGACAGCCGCGCCTCGATGTTCATGTGGATGTCTTCGAGGGCGACGTCGAAGGCGAAGCGTCCATTCGCGATCTCGGCCGCGATCTCGCTCAGGCCGTCCCGGATCGCGAGCCCGTCATCGGCGGTGATGATGCCGACATGGGCCAGCATCTCGGCATGGGCGAGCGAGCCGCGTATGTCCTGGCGCCAGAGTGCATGATCGAAACCGATCGAGGCGTTGATCTCCTGCATGATCGCCGACGGGCCGCCCGCGAAACGACCACCCCATTGTCGGTTGGCGCTCGCGGGGGGATTGACGCCCGAGGAATCGTCGGCGGAACCCGGGTGTATCACTGATGCTCTGGGAGATGCTTTGGGGTTTCCGTGGTGGCCGTCCTCTTCTAAAGACATCATCATGCCCCAAACCATGCATCGGATCGCGCGTCGCAGCCTGTTGGCAGCGGGCGGGACCCTACTGGCCGCCGTGGCCGCACGCAAATACCTGTTTGCGGCGGACGCGGGTGCCGGCGATCTGCCGCCAGCGCCGCCATCGGGTCCGGAGACGCAGTCGCTCGATGCCCTCAAGCCGCTGCAGCCGGCCGCCCTGCTGCCGCCTTTGAGCTTCACCCTCGCGGACGGCAGTACGCGTTCGCTGTCCGATTATGCAGGCGACGGGGTGGTGCTGAATTTCTGGGCAACCTGGTGCGCGCCGTGCGTGTCGGAGATGCCGGCCCTGGATGTCCTCTCGCGCGCGCTCGCGAAACCTGGCCGCAATGCAGGGAGCCCCGGCGGAAGGCGTATCGTGGTGCTGCCGGTCTCGCTCGATCGCGGCGGCGCCGACGCCGTGGGTCCCTTCTATGCCGGGCACGGCTTGCGCAGCCTGCCGGTGCTGCTGGACCCGCATTCCACGACCATGACCGCCCTCAGGCTGGACGGCATCCCGACGACGCTGGTGATCGACCGCAACGGTCGTGAGGTCGCGCGCGTGCAGGGTCCGGTTCGTTGGGACGACCCCGAGGCGGCGGCGGTGATCGCCCGTCTCGTCGGGTGACGGGATGGGAAGCCCCGTGGAATTCGCAGTCAGTTGCCTTCCTGGTAGGTGATGACCTCGAAGCCTGCGAGCCAGGCGCTGCCGAAGGCCGTCGAGATTGCGACGTCGGTCGCGTCGCGCCCGCGCGCCATCAGCAGCCGGCCGATGCGGCGGCGGTTGTGGCGGGCGTCGAAGACGTACCATTGGCCGCCCAGATAGACGTCGAACCAGGCCGAGAAATCCATCGGGTCCTCGACCGGCGGCACGCCGATATCGCCGAGATAGCCGGTGCAATAGCGCGCCGGGATGTTCATGCAGCGGCACAGGGTGACGGCGAGATGGGCAAAATCGCGGCACACGCCCTGGCGCTCCATGAAAGCCTCATGGGCCGTCCGGGTGGAACGGGCAAACTCGTAGCCGAAGGTGATGCGGTCATGGACATAATCGACGATCGCCTGCACCCGGGACCAGCCGGGCTGGACCTGGCCGAACAGCGACCAGGCGGCATCCGACAGACGGTCGGTTTCGCAATATCGGCTGCCCAGGAGAAACACCAGCACTTCGGGCGGCAACTGCTCGACCGGTAGCTGGGGCGCATCCGGGACATGGATATCCGGCTCGCCGGGGTCGGCGATGGTGAACTGGCTGGTGACACGCAGCAATCCCGGGGGCGCGACGACGCGGGTGCATAGGTTGCCGAAGCCGTCGGTATAGTCGGTGGCGGGTATCGGCGGGTCGAACTGGATGACGTGCGGCGTCTGCAGGTCCGGCAGGCGACTGGGATGCAGGTTGAGCATCAGCAGGAGCGGCGTGGGCGCCGGGGCATTGAAGGCGATGTCAAATCCTGCGCGTATCAGCATGGTCTTTCTTTCGGCGGTTGCAGGGCGGGAAATTCGGGCTGATCGGCCCGCGGGCTGGTTCAGGTTACCCTTTCGGTGGAATGGACCGGTGACAGCCGCTTTGCGAATGCCGTCGCGACGGGGCGCTCGCAGGGCTCCGGCGCGCCGTCCGGTCCGGCTGCCGTAGCCGTCCGCGATCCTATGGCGGGTTCGTCGTCCTGCGGCAGCGGATCGGTGCTGTCGCGGGCGGTGACATGGACCGAAACCGTCATGCCCAGGCTGTCGGCGGGAAAGCCGGTCCAGGTGCCGGCCAGGGGGACCGCCTGGCGCGGGTCGCGCACCGAGGCGATCCGGATCAGGTCCCGCGAGCCGATGATGCCGTTGGTTGGATCGAAATCGACCCAGCCCGCGCCGGGGATGAACACCTCGACCCAGGCATGGGTGGCCCCGCCTCCCTGGTTCATGCGACCCTCGGAGACGGGTGCGTAGATATAGCCGGTGACGAATCGGGCAGCCATGCCGAGAGCGCGCACCGCCTCCATCATCAGCACCGCGTAGTCGCGGCAGGTGCCGGCGCGCAGGGCGAGCGTACGTGCGGGCTCCTGGACGCCTTCCTCATAGCGCGCGCAATAGGTGAAGCCGCGCCGTATCTCGTGGGTCATGGCGACCAGCAGCTCGAAGGTCTGGCCGGTCGGGTTGTTGCTCAGGAAGCGCCGGGCCCAGGCATCGACCTTGTGCCCGGGGTCCGGATAATGCCGTTGCACGAGGCGGCCGAGATCTTCCATGTCGTCAAGGTCGTAGGTGAAGGGCCAGGTCTGGGCATAGCCTGCGAGATCGGCGGCTTCCGGACGGGTCGGATCGTGATCGACGACCAGCCGGTTCTCCACCCGCAACTCCCTGGAGCGCTGGTTGAACCGGGCGACGGTCACGATATTGCCGAAAGCATCGGGCACCGAACGCAGAACCGACGGCGCCGGAGAGATGTCCACGCTCCAGGAGACAATGCGCTGATCGACGGAATCGCGCGGCCGGAACATCATGCGGTGCTCGCCGAAACCCACGGGTCGGCGGTATCGGTAGGTCGTGACATGCTGGACAGACAGAACCGGCATGGAGATCCTTCCGCGGCACGGCAACTGGGCAGTTCAAGGATAAGATCACGGTGCAAGATGACGGCCAAACCAAATCTACGATCGCCAGGGGAGATCGATCGAGTCCCGCCGCGGGCGGCGGAGGGCTGCTCTGCGACATCGATCCGTCTCCGGTCACGATACGGCAGGGCGGCCCGCGCTCGCCCTTCGTCCTGGTGGTGGATCATGCCGGCCGGACGATCCCTTGCCGCCTGGGTGATCTGGGCCTGTCGGAGGCGGACCGGATCCGGCACATCGCCTGGGACATCGGTGCCGCCGGCACCGCCGCGCGCCTGGCGGATGCGCTGGATGCGGCCATGGTGACGCAACGCTATTCGCGCCTCGTGATCGACTGCAACCGCCATCCCGGCCATGCGATGTCCATCGCGCCGCGCAGCGACCTCACCGAAATTCCCGGCAACCAGGATCTGACCGAAGCGGACCGCGCGGCGCGGGAGCGGGAGATCTTCCGGCCGTATCAGGATTCCATCTCCCACCTCCTCGATGCACGGCTTGCCGAAGGCCGCGATACCGTCCTGGTGGCGCTGCACAGCTTCACGCCTCGTCTTCTGGCCGCCGGCCGGCCTGCGGCAAGCCTGCCCGGCGGGCCGAACGCGGGTCCGCCGTCGGGCGAGCGG
>CAXTCT010000203.1:0-4525 GCA_964242565.1 uncultured Acetobacteraceae bacterium
TCGGAATTGCTGGGCATGGCCGGCCACCCGGTTCCCGCCCGCACCCTGGCCGAGCGGATCGACGCCCTCCGTCAGGAGCCGGGCGCCGCCCTGGTGGCGCTGGAATGGGGCCCGCCGAGCGGCCTGATCGTGCTGCACTGGTACCATACGCTCGAGGCCGCACAACCCACGGCGCAGATCACCACGCTCCTGGTCGGCCCGGACGAACGGCGCCGGGGCATTGGCCGGCTTTTGGTCAAGGCCGCCGCCCAGGCCGCGCGCGTCGCCGGCTGTGGCACGCTCGAATTATCGGCCGCGGCCGATCATCCGGTCCTGCAGGATTTCTGTCTTGCCACCGGGTTCACCGGCGCCGGCCGCCGTTTCGTCCGCGGCCTGCGCAAGAAGGCGTAGCCGGCATCCGCATGCGGCACGAACAGGTTCCGCGACGATGCGGGGGCGGATCGGGGAATCTGATTTTCCCGAGGTAAGCCGTCAGGCGGGCGGCGACCGCTCGTCGTAGCGCGTGCGGGCATGCTCGACGATGCCACGGTGTTCGATCGCCCACCGGCCAAGTGCCCCGACCGGCCCGCGCAGGGAGCGGCCGAGTTCCGTCAGCCGATAGCTGACCTTGGGAGGGATGGTGGGCACGAAGTCGCGCTCGACCAGCCCGTCCCGTTCGAGGCCGCGCAGCGTCAGCGTCAGCATGCGCTGCGAAATGCCGTCCATGCGCCGCTTCAGCTCATTGAAGCGGAATGTGCCATCGCCGAGCGACATGACGATCAGCACGCTCCACTTGTCGCCGATCCGGGCCAGGATGTCGTTGACCGCACCGCAGCGATCGGAGGCAGGCACATCGGTGTGCGCGGGAACCATCTCTGTGCCTTCTTGTGAGCCGAAAACCAGTGCTCCATCTAGCCTCGGTTACGAAACGGCACCACCCCGGCTCTGGACAGGACGAACCGCCCCATGCACATCCTCCACATCGACTCCAGCGCCAGCGACGGCGTGACCTCGCATTCCCGACGGCTGTCGGCCGAGCTGGTCGAGAAGCTCAAGGCCGCGAATGTCGGCGCCACCGTTACCTACCGCGACGTCGCCAAGGACCGGCTGCCGCACGTCGACCTGACGATCCGGCAGGCCTGGGCGCCCGAGGGCGAGAAGGACCGCGCCCTGTCGGAGACCGCCGCCCTTTCCAAGGCGGCCGTGGACGAACTCAAGGCCGCCGACATTCTCGTCATCGGCTCGCCCATGTACAATTTTTCGCTTCCTTCCACGTTGAAGAGCTGGATCGATCACGTCGTCATCGCCGGCCAAACTTTCCGCTATACCGAAAGCGGCCCGAAGGGCCTGCTGACCGGCAAGGCCTATCTCGCGCTCTCGTCCGGAGGCATCTATTCGCAGGGACCGTCCGCCGGCAACGAGCACCTGGCGACCTATCTGACGGCCATCCTGCGCTTCGTCGGGATCTCGGAGGTCGAGGTCGTCCGGGCCGAGGGCATCGCCTATGGCCCGGATCAAGACAAGGCCGCAATGGCGGGCGCCCAGGAGCGCATCAAGACCCTGATCGCCGGCTGAGCGGCGAAGGACCGCGTCGGCTGGAGACCGCAACAGCGTTTTCGTTCAATCGCCGTGGTCAAGCTGCGGCTGGGGCTGGCCTCGTGTCACCCCAGCTGGGCTCGGTCGTGGGCGCATCCATCCCGCTTTATGCACCTCAGGCCGAGGGTGGCTGTCCCAGGACATCGAGCGGAATTTTCAGGAAGATTTTTCCGCTCTCGTCGGCGGGTGGCAGCCGACCACCGCGGATGTTCACCTGAAGGGCATGCAGGATGAGCTTCGGCATCGGCAGGGTGCGGTCGCGGCTGGTGCGAAACGCGACGAAGGCGGCCTCATCGACGAGCCGGGCATGAGCATTCTCCCGCTTCTGCTCGCGGACCGTGCTCTCGAATGCCGGCGGCCGGCCGCCCGGCTGGTAGTCGTGTCCGGTAAATAGCCTCGTCTCGTCGGGCAGTTCCAGGATCGCCTGAATGCTCTGCCACAGCCTCGCGGCGTCGCCGCCAGGGAAATCCGCGCGGGCGGTGCCGCCATCGGGCATGAACAGCGTGTCGTGGATGAAGGCCGCGTCGCCGACCACGTAGGTCACCGAGCAGAGCGTGTGGCCGGGCGAGTGCATCACCCGGACATCGAGCTCGCCGATCTGGAAGCAGTCACCGTCCTCGAACAGGCGGTCCCATTGCGAACCATCGGTCTGGAAGGCCTCCGGCAGATCGTAGATCGCCTTCCACAGGCGCTGCACCTCGACGACACGGGCGCCAATCCCGGTCGGGGCGTGGGTCACGTCCTTGAGATAGCCTGCGGCCGAAAAATGGTCGGCATGCGGGTGGGTATCGAGGATCCAGGCGATCCTCAGCCCCTGCGTCCGGACATGGTCCAGAAGGGCGTCGGCGGAGCGTGTCGCGGTGCCGCCGGATTTTTCATCGTAATCCAGGACCGGGTCGATGATCGCGCAGGTACGCGTGTTCGGATCGGTCACCACATACTGGACGCTGTTGGTCCGAGCGTCATAGAAGCCCGTGACCTCGGGCCTGGCGCCCGCCCTTGCGGCCGGCCGCTCCGTTTGGCTCACGATCAGGCCGCCTTCGCAAGGCTGCGTTCTCGTTGCTCGATATCGAATTCGCGGCCCTTGAGCATCCAGTTCCAATACAGGTAGGGCAGGAAGCCGGGCGTGACCTTACCTCCATAGGCGAACTCCGCCACCACCATTTTGCCGTAGCCGTCGTACATCGCAGATAGCTTGGTTGCGTCCAGGCTCAAAAGCAGGTCGCGCACCACGACCGGCGCCTGCGGCCGCACCGCCGCTTCAGTCCTGGCTTTGGCTGTTCCCGCCGCATTGTGCCGCAGGGTCGCCGGATCTATCGCGACCCTACCGGCCTCGTTGGCGAGCGGGCTTGTCTTGATGAAGTCCAAGGCATCCTGCGGTGGCGTCACCTGGAGCCTGTCGAATTCTCGCACCACCAAGCCGACCTGCCCATCCGGGCCGGTCAGCGCGAAGCTAGCAAGGTTCCCTGCTGCTTGATCCGGTTCCCGCGGGAACCCTAACAGTTGCGAAGAAAGGCTTCAACACATATCCTATGTATAATTCATCAGGAGCCTGATTCTTCCATGTACCGAAAACCCCTTGCGGAAGATATGACCGTGTCGGCGCAGCTCGAGGTGGCGGACTTCGCCGAACTGGCCCGGCAGGGCGTCCTGTTGGTCATCAACAACCGTCCCGATGACGAGACGCCTGGCCAGCTCAGTGCCGCGGAGGGCAAGAGGGCGGCCGAGCAGGCTGGCCTCGCCTACCGGCACATCCCGGTGAAGCTCGCAACCTTGCGTGCCGGCGAGATCGACCAGTTCGGCGACGCCGTGGCCGCTGCCGTTGGACCGGTCCATGCGCATTGCGCATCGGGCCATCGCTCGGCGATCCTCTGGGCGCTGAGCCAGATCAGGCGCGGGGCGATGACCCGCGTGGCCGCGGCCCGCTGGGCACAACAGCACCAGGTGGATCTTGCCGGAGGCTTCGCCTGGCTCGATCGGCAGCCGTCATGAACGAGCCGATAGCTCCCGAGCGCGCCGGGCCGCCCTTGCTGCATGATCCGGCACCCGAATTCCACGCCCGCACCACGATGGGCGACCGGTCGCTGTCCGGCTATCGCGGCCGGTGGCTGCTGCTATTCTCGCATCCGGCCGATTTCACCCCGGTCTGCACCAGCGAGTTCATGGCCTTCGCCAGGGCGGCGGACCGTTTCTCCGCCCTCGACTGCATGCTGCTGGCGCTGTCCGTCGACAGCCTGTTCTCGCATCTGGCCTGGATCCGCAGCATCCACGCCCGGTTCGGCGTGGCCGTGCCGTTCCCGATCATCGAGGACCCCTCGATGGCCATCGCCAAGGCCTACGGGATGATTTCTCCGCAGGCGCGGGATTCGGCGATGGTGCGCGCGGTCTTCGTGATCGATCCCGACGGCATCATCCGCGCGATCTCCTGGTATCCGATGACCACCGGGCGCAACGTCGCCGAGCTGCTCCGTCTGGTCGCGGCCCTGCAGATGACCGACGCGCACGGGGTCCTGACCCCGGAGGGCTGGCAGCCGGGAGGGGACGTCATCCTGCCGCCGCCGGTCATCGCCTCGGACGCGATCGAGGCAGCCGGAATCGATGGCGATTGGTATTACCGGACAGCCTCTGCGGACTCGCTGGCGGCCGTCGCGTGCCGGGCATGAGCTTCGAGCCGCCGTTCGACATCGAGGCGGCGGCGCTGACGCTGCGCGCGTTGGCCAATCCGACCCGCCTCGCCGTGGCGCTGCGACTGCTCCAGGGCCCCTGCACCGTCGCCATGCTCGAGACCGACCTTGAACTGCGCCAGCCCAACCTGTCCCAGCATCTGGCGGAGCTCCGCGAGGCCCGGATCGTGCGCGCGGAACGACAATCGCGGAGCATGATCTACACCCTCGCCGCCGACGAGCGGCGCCGCCTGGTCGAGGCGCTGCATGACGGCTTCGGTGCGGAG
>CAXTCT010000204.1:0-4519 GCA_964242565.1 uncultured Acetobacteraceae bacterium
CCAGCGCGTTGCGATCCTTCGCGGCCTGCAGGGCGGCGATCGCATTGTCGATCTGCTCGATCACGCCGCTGCCCCATCCATAGAGGTCCGCCTCGTTGACCGTCTCGGGCCTGAAGGCGGGATCGTCGGTGGGACTCGCGAACACCTCGTGCAGCTGGGCGAGGCGGCGGCCCAGGGCGGACGCGAAGCTCGCATAGTTGCTGTAGCCGTCGTCGCCGGTCGGGTCCTCGATCTGGCCGACGCTGTCCTCCGCGGCGCGGGCGAGGAAATCGAGCGTCCAGGCCCAGCCGTCCCCCTGGTTGCGCACGAAGCCCTGCACCAGCACGAGCGTGTTCAGCGTGCCGTCGGCATCGACGCGGGTGACATCGCCGTAGAAGGGCGGCGTGTTGGCATAGCCGCGCTCGGTCAAATAGCGGCTGATCTCCGCCTCGGGATGGATGCCGGACACCACCTTGCGCACGACCTTGAGCACCATCAGGTCGTCGATGATCTGCGAGCTGTTGGACTGCTCCGCGGAAAGCCGGCGGATGGTCGGCGGCTGCGGCAGCGCGATGTCGTCGAAGCGGCTGGTCTTGTTGAAATGCAGGTTGCCCCCGTCGATCCGCACCGTCGCCGACTTGGCGATCAGCGCGAGCACCGAGGCCGTGAACTCGTCCGACGCGAACCCGTCGGTGAGATAGCCGACCAGCGGCCCCCGGCGGACCCGGCTCAGCGCCAGCTGCTGGGCCAGCGCGATGGCCTCGCCTTCGCCCACCGTGGCGAGCGGCAGGCAGTAGCGCTCGGTGCGCTCGCCGACCTTGACCTCGATCTCGGCCAGCATGGTGCGGCCGTCACGGCCAGGCTGGAGCTGCGCGAGATAGGCGAAGCGCACGCTGTCGAGCTTCTCGGATTTCGACGAGAACCAGCGGCGCTTGGGAAGATATTCCGGCAGCACTTCGCGTTCGAGCAGGTGGCGCGCCGGCGGCGCGCCCAGCTCGTTGAGGTCATTGCGGATCACGATGGTTGAGAACTCCGGCAGCGGCTCCGGCGCGGCGGTGTGCCAGGATGGCAGCGCGCCCTTGGCCGCCAGCAGGAACCAGTAGAAGCCATAGGGCGGAAGCGTCAGCAGATAGGTGAGCTGGCCGATCGGCGGGAAGGCGGAACCGCCGACGATGTCGATGGGCACGCGCCCGGAGAATTCATGCAGATCGAGCTCGACCGCCTGGGCGGCGCGCGACAGGTTGCTCACGCACAGGATCGTCTCGCCGTGGCCGTCTGGGCCGCCATGCTCCGGGGTCAGGATGCGCAGATAGGCCAGCACCTTGCGGTTGCCCGGGTACAGGAAGCGCTGGGTGCCGCGCCCGAACGCCTGATAGGTCTTGCGCACGGTCAGCATGCGGCGCGTCCAGTTCAGCATCGAATGCTGGTCGGCGGACTGCGCCTCGACATTGACCGCCTGGAAGCCGTAGATCGGGTCCATGATCGGCGGCAACACCAGGCTCGCCGGATCGGCGCGCGAAAAGCCGCCATTGCGATCGACCGACCATTGCATCGGTGTGCGCACGCCGTCGCGGTCGCCGAGATGGATGTTGTCGCCCATGCCGATCTCGTCGCCGTAATAGATCACCGGCGTGCCCGGCATCGACAGCAGCAGCCCGTTCATCAGCTCGATGCGGCGGCGGTCGCGCTGCATCAGGGGTGCGAGCCGGCGGCGGATGCCGAGATTGATGCGCGCGCGCTTGTCGCTGGCGTAGGTCTCCCACAGATAGTCGCGCTCCGACGAGGTCACCATCTCCAACGTGAGTTCGTCATGGTTGCGCAGGAACACCGCCCATTGGCAGGTCGCCGGTATCTCGGGCGTCTGTCGCATGATGTCGGTGATCGGGAAGCGGTCCTCCCGCGCGATGGCCATGTACATGCGCGGCATCAGCGGGAAATGGAACGACATGTGGCATTCGTCGCCATCGCCGAAATAGACCTGCGCGTCCTCGGGCCACTGGTTGGCCTCGGCGAGCAGCATGCGGCCGGGTGCGTAGGCATCGATCTCGGCGCGGATGCGCTTGATGATCGCATGGGTCTCGGGAAGATTCTCGTTGTTGGTGCCCTCGCGCTCGACGAGATAGGGCACCGCGTCGAGACGCAGCCCGTCGATGCCGAGATCGAGCCAGAAGCGCATCACCGACAACACCTCGTCCATCACCTTCGGGTTGTCGAAGTTGAGGTCGGGCTGGTGGCTGTAGAACCGGTGCCAGTAATAGGCCTGGGCCTCGTCGTCCCAGGTCCAGTTCGATTTCTCGGTGTCGATGAAGATGATGCGGGTGCCGTCATATTTCTCGTCGGTGTCCGACCAGACATAGAAATCGCGCTCCGGCGATCCGGCCGGCGCACGCCGCGCGCGCTGGAACCAGCTATGCTGGTCCGAGGTGTGGTTGATGACCAGCTCGGTGATGACGCGCAAGCCGCGCGCGTGCGCGGCGGTGACGAACTGCCGCACATCGGACAGCGCGCCATATTCAGGATGCACCCCGCGATAATCGCCGATGTCGTAGCCGTCGTCGCGGCGGGGCGATGGGTAGAAGGGAAGCAGCCAGAGTGCCGTGACGCCAAGCTCGGCGATATAGTCTAGTTTCTGCAGCAGGCCGGCGAAGTCGCCCACGCCGTCATTGTTGCCGTCAAAGAACGACTTGATATGGATCTGGTAGATGATCGCGTCCTTGAACCAGAGCGGGTCCCCGATCGGGGCCAGGGCGACGGCGGTCGCCGGGACCGGGGCCGGTCCCAGGGCCGATCCGTGGGTCGATCCCTGGGCTAATCCCTGGGCCAAGGCTTGGTCTTTAACCTCGGTGGTGTCGGTGCTCATGGTGTGGGACGACGTCCTTTCAAATGGAGCCTTGGGCCGAGGTTCAGGGAACTACGCGGCGGCGGTCGCGCGCCATATCAGGTAGGGCTGCTGCGGCGTCAACGTCACATCGTGATACTTGCCGGCAAGCTGGAAATGCGCGCCGCCGATCAGGTCCTGCAGCTGCAGGCTGGCCTGGTCCGGCAGACCCCATTTCCACAGCGGCAACTCGATCGAACTGGTCTGCGCATGGTGGGGATCGAGGCTTACCATGCATAGCAGGCAGTTGCTCCGATCCGCCGTCGCCTTTTCGTAGAACAGCACGGCGTCGTTGCCCGCGGGCAGGAAGGCGACGTCCAGATGGTCGTGCAGGGCCGGATTTTCCGCGCGTATCGCGTTCAGCCGGGTGATCTCGGCGACAATGTTGCCCGGGCGCTGCCAGTCCCAGCTGCGGATCTGGTATTTCTCGCTGTCGAGATACTCCTCGCGGCCGGGCAGGGCGGCACCCTCGCACAGTTCGAAGCCGTTATAAACCCCCCACAGCCCCGACAGGGTGGCGGCGAGTGCCGCACGGATCAGGAATCCGGGACGGCCCGAGTTTTGTAAAAATACCGGGTTGATGTCCGGCGTGTTGACGAAGAAATGCGGCCGGAAGAAATCCCGCGGCGCCTCGGTCGCCAGTTCCGTCAGATACTCGGTCAGTTCGGTCTTGGTGTTGCGCCAGGTGAAGTAGGTGTACGACTGGCCGAAGCCGACCTTGGCGAGCCGGTTCATCACGCGCGGGCGGGTGAAGGCCTCCGCCAGGAACACCGCCTCGGGGTAGCGGGCGCGCACCTCGGCGATCATCCATTGCCAGAACGGCATCGGCTTGGTGTGCGGGTTGTCGACGCGAAACAGCCTGATGCCCTGCTCGGCCCAGTACATGACCACGTTGGCGAGTGCGAGCCACAGGTCGGGCACGGCACCGGATGCGTAGAAATCGACGTTGACGATGTCCTGGTATTTCTTCGGCGGGTTCTCGGCGTAGCGCACGGTGCCGTCCGGCCGCCAGGCGAACCAGTCCTTGTGCTCGCGCAGCCAGGGATGGTCGGGCGCGCACTGGATCGCGAAATCCAGCGCGATCTCGAGACCGTGGGCCTCCGCGGCGCGGCGCAGATGCAGGAAATCCTCCAGCGTGCCGAGCTGCGGGTGGAGCGCGTCGTGGCCGCCTTCCGCCGAGCCTACCGCATAGGGGCTGCCGGTATCCTCAGGCCCGGGCGTGAGGGTGTTGTTCGGGCCCTTGCGGTTGATCCGGCCGATCGGATGCACCGGCGGGAAATACAGCACGTCGAAACCCATCGCCCGGATGCGCGGCAGATGGCGCTCGACGTCGGCGAAGCTGCCATGGCGGTGCGGATCGTCGCTCATCGAGCGCGGGAACACCTCGTACCAGCTGGCGAACCCGGCCGCCGTGCGCTCCGCATCGACCGGCATCGGCGACGAGACGATGCTGTGCGGCCTGTCGTCGGCGGCGGCCATCAGGGCGGCAAGGGCGGGCGCCAGCAGCGCCTGGCATTGCGCCGGCTCGTCGAGCTTCTCGATGTCGGCCAAAGCGGAGGCGATCGCCGAGGCGCCCGGCGCCCGACGCGACACCGCGGCACGAAGCAGGTTCAGCCCCTCGACCAGTTCGAGCGCGATCGGCACGCCGGCGGTGGATTTCGC
>CAXTCT010000205.1:0-4501 GCA_964242565.1 uncultured Acetobacteraceae bacterium
GCCGCCGCGGCAAGCCTGGGCCAGGTGCATCGCGCGACGCTGCCGGACGGGCAGCCGGTTGCCTGCAAGCTGCAATATCCGGACATGCCTTCCACGGTCGAGGCGGACCTGCGCCAGCTTCGCGTCGCGATGAACATATACCATCGCATGGACCCGGCCATCCAGCAGGAGGAGGTCTACAAGGAGCTGGCCGAGCGGCTGCGCGAGGAGCTCGATTATCAGCGCGAGGCGGCGCACCTGCATCTCTACCGGCTGATGCTGCGCGACCTGCCCTCGGTCACCGTGCCGCTGCCGCTCGAAGCACTCTCGACCCGGCGGCTGCTGACCATGGAATGGGTCGATGGCAAGGGCTTTAAGGACCGGCTGGACGAGGACCCGTCGCCCGAGAGCCGCAACCGGATTGCCGAAGCCCTGTTCGGTGCGTGGTACACGCCGCTCTACCGCTATGGCGTGATCCACGGCGATCCGCATCTGGGCAATTTCCAGATCCGTGCCGACGACGGCCTGAACCTGCTCGATTTCGGCGCCATTCGCATCTTTCCGGCCAAGTTCGTGCGCGGCATCATCGACCTGCACGATGCCCTCAGCCGTGACGACATGGAACTGGCGCACCATGCCTACGAGAGCTGGGGCTTCAAGAACCTCTCCCACGAGACGATGGACGTGCTCAATGGCTGGGCGAGGTTCGTCTACGAGCCGCTGATGCAGGACCGGGTTCGGCCGATCCAGGAGACCAGCGACCCGCAATATGGCCGTGCCGTCCTGGAGAAGGTCCATGCCGGGCTGGTACGCACCGGCGGCGTCAGGCCGCCGCGCGAATTCGTGCTGATGGACCGCTCCGCCGTCGGGCTCGGCAGCGTCTTCCTGCGGCTGGGCGCCAGGCTGAACTGGTACCGCATGTTCCACGAACTCGTCGACGGCTTCAACGAGGCCGAGCTCGCCGAGCGCCAGCGCCTGGGGCTGGCCGAAGCCAGGGTGCCGCCGCTCGGGGGCTAGACCGGGGGGCCGTGCCCCCCGGCCATCCGCCGCTCGTGTTGACTACTCGCCTGCGACGATCCGCAGGTTCGGCCGGCTGACATGGGCCAGCTGGCGGTAGATGCCGAGATAATCCTCGGCCATGCGCTGCGCGGTGAAGCGGGTCTCGAAGCGTTGGCGGATCGCGGCCGTCGTGGTTTTGGACAGGCGTCCCACCGCGCTGATCGCGCTGGTCTCGTCCTCGACGATGAAGCCGGTCAGCCCGTCCTCGATGATTTCCGGCACCGAGCCACGGTTGAAGGCGATCACCGGGGTGCCGCAGGCCATGGCCTCGATCATCACCAGGCCGAACGGCTCGGGCCAGTCGATCGGCATCAGCAGGCCGCAGGCACCCGACAGGAACTCCGATTTCTGGCCGTCATTGATCTCGCCGATCAGCTCGACGCCGTCGCCCAGCATCGGCCGGATCACATGCTCGAAATATTCCGCATCGACGCGGTCGATCTTGGCGGCGATCTTGAGCCTGATGCCGCTGGCCCGTGCGATCCGGATCGCCTTGTCGATGCCTTTCTCGGGGCAGATGCGGCCGAGGAAGGCCAGATAGTCGCGGGCACTCGGCTGCGGCGTCAGCAGGTCGCGCGGAAGCCCGTGATGGACGGTCCGGACGAAATTCGCCTGCGGCAGCGGGCGTCGCTGGCTGTCGGAGATCGAGACCACCGGCACCTTGTTGAAGGTGTTAAACACGGGCTGCAGCTCGGGGAGGTCGAGGCGGCCATGCATGGTGGTCACGAACGGGATGTTCTGGCGGCTGAAGAAGGAGAACGGCCAGTAATCCATGTGGAAATGCAGGACGTCGAAATCCTCGAGGCGGCGGGCGACAAGTTCCATCATCAGCATGTGCGGCGCGATCGGGTCGCGGATCGCCGGGTCGAGGCGAAGCGCGCGCGGCCAGCAGGCATGCAGCTCGGCGCTGGTGACGCTGTCGCCGCTGGCGAACAAGGTGACCTCGTGACCGAGATTGACGAGCTCCTCGGTCAGGAACGAGACGACACGCTCAGTGCCTCCATAAAGCTTCGGCGGGACGGCTTCATGCAGGGGGGCAATCTGGGCGATGCGCATAAAGATAGGCTCCACTGTTTCACCGGATTGGTTAAACAGGGCGATCACGGCAATTTATGGGCAAATAGCGGACTTCTTCGCGTTGTATCCTGTTTTGTGGACCGGTTCCGTGAACCGTCCCGGACGCCATGGGTTGTGGCGATGCAACCGTGAGCCGGCTTCCGTGGCTCCCGCAACCGGGTAGGGACGCATGCTGACACAGCCGGGCGAGAAAACCGTCACCGTTTCGGACGCGGACCTGGTCCGGCTGGCAAGCCGGCCGATGGCCTTCATGTTGCGCTACGTCATGCGTCACAAGGTCCAGCATGGCGTGATCATGCTGTCGGTGATCGTCGCGGTCGGTTGCGCCGTCGGGTCGTCCTATGCCGTCAATTTCCTGGTCGACACGCTCAATGGCGCCAAGGATGGCAGGATGGGCCCGGTCTGGAAGGCGGTGGCGCTGCTCGGCGGCCTGATCGCGTTCGACAACATGGCCTGGCGCGTCGGCGGCTGGGTCTCGACCCACGCCTTCGTCACCGTCACCGGAGACCTGCGCCGGGACCTGTTCAGGCATCTGACCGGACATGCCCCGTCCTATTTCGCCGACCGGATGCCGGGCACGCTGGCCGGGCGCATCTCCTCGACCTCGACGGCCATGTTCACGCTGGAGAACCTGACCTTCTGGAACGTGCTGCCGCCCTGCCTGAACGTCGCCTTCTCGATCCTGCTGATGATCATCGTCAGCCCGCTGATGGCCGCGGTCCTGGTGGTGCTGGCGGCGATCCTGTCGTGGCTGATGTTTCGTCTCGCCGCCGGTGGCCGACCGCTGCATCACCGCTATGCCACCGAGGCGGCAAGGGTCGATGGCGAACTGCTCGACGTCATCAACAACATGCCGCTGGTCCGCGCGTTCGGCGCCACCCATCGCGAGCGCCGGCGCTTCGGCGACCGGATGAAGATCGAGATGAGCTGGCGCGGCCGCTCGCTGCGCTACCTCGAGAAATTGCGCCTGATCCATGCCGGGCTGACCGCGGTCCTCACCGCGGGGCTGCTGATCTGGGCGATCCTGCTCTGGCATGCCCACAAGGCCAGCGTCGGCGAAGTGGTCATGGTGACCACGCTCGGCTTCATGATCCTGCATGGAACCCGCGATCTCGCCGTCGCCCTGGTCGAGACCATCCAGCATGTCGCCCGTCTCGCCGAGGCTTTGGGGACGTTGCTGCTGCCGCACGACATGCCCGATGCCCACGATGCGGACGGCTTCCATGGCCCGCCCCGGGGCGAGGTGGTGTTCGACCGGGTGACCTATGCCTATCCCGGCGGCAGCCCGATCCTGGACGGGTTCGACTTCAAGGTCGAAGCCGGCACGCGCGTCGGGCTGGTCGGCCGCTCCGGCTCCGGCAAGACCACCGTGCTCGCGCTGCTGCAGCGGCTCCGCTACATCCAGGGCGGACGCATCCTGATCGACGGCAAGGAACTCGGCCGTCTGACCGAGGAGGCGCTGCGCTCGGTGATCTCGGTGGTGCCGCAGGATGTCTCGCTGTTCCACCGCTCGGTCATGGAGAATATCCGCTACGGCAAGCCCGAGGCCTCCGACGATGAGGTCGAGGCGGCGGCCAGGGCGGCGGAATGTCAGGATTTCATCGAAGCGATGCCGGACGGCTTCGCGACCCAGGTCGGCGACCGCGGCGTGAAATTGTCCGGCGGCCAGCGCCAGCGCCTGGCGATCGCGCGCGCCTTCCTGCGCAACGCGCCGATCCTGCTGCTCGACGAGGCGACCAGCGCGCTGGATTCCGAGAGTGAGCTGCGGGTCCAGGAGGCCCTGGACCGGCTGATGGTCGGCCGCACGGTGATCGCCGTGGCGCACCGGCTATCCACCCTGCGCGACTTCGACCGCATCATCGTCATGCAGTCGGGCAAGGTGCTTCAGGACGGCGCTCCGGCCGAGCTGGAACGCGTCGAGGGACCCTATCGCGACCTGTTGAGCCTGCAGGCGGTCAGCCTCGAGGCGGTTGACTAGGCAGCCTCCATCAATTGCTTGTGATCCGAACGTTTTGATATCATAATAATCGCGTTCTGGCCGTCGCACTCCGCGGAGCCGGTTTCAAGCCGGGGGACGGCGCATGAGCGTGATTACTTCTTCCGAAACGTCCGCTCGCCCGATGATCCTGGGTGCCGCGGCTCAGCATCTGCCGCCTCATACCGGCCCGCATTCCACCCTGGGGCCGTCCTCCGCCGCGGCATCCTACCTGGAACCGGGCATGGGTCTGGGCATCCCCGCGGCCGGGCGCGAGAATTTGAGCCACAGGGCTTACCTGCGTATCCGTTCATCGCTGATCCACAGCGAGTTGCGGCCGGGGCAGAAGCTGGTGCTGCGTCCGCTGGCGGCCGAGCTGCGGCTCAGTCCGACGCCGGTGCGCGAGGCGCT
>CAXTCT010000206.1:0-4497 GCA_964242565.1 uncultured Acetobacteraceae bacterium
GCGCGGGCTCGCGCAATCAGGCCGGCCTGATCGCGCTGAGCCTGCACAGCCCGGCCGACGATCCCCATCGGGACGGCATCCTGCGCTTCGATCCGGACGGCAGCGCCAATGGCGCCCGCATCGTCCTGACCGAAGGCCATGAACTTGTCAGCATCACCATCGACTGGTTGACCGGGCGGATATCCCAAGGCCCGATCCGGCGCAACGATGGCTCCTGAGCGGCCGGTCGATGATCTGCCCCGCGATGATCTGGCCGGGCGCCATTGCGCGTCCGAACACGGATTCACCCTGCTCGAAGTGCTGGTCGCGTTCGTCATCGCCGCACTCGCCCTTGGCGTGCTGTTCCAGGGGGCGATCGAGGGGCTGGCTTCGGTGCATCTCGCCGACCGCACCACCGAGGCTCTGGCGCGCGCCCGCTCGCATCTCGCCGCCGTCGGGCATGGCATCCCGCTGCGCACCCAGACCCAGCAGGGCGAGGATGGCAGCGGCTTCACCTGGTCGCTCGCCATCCGTCCGCTCTCGTCCGCGCCCCTGGCCCGGACCGGTGGCGACGGCCGGCCTTCGGCCCACGAGACCCTGTTCGAGGTTCGCGTGACCGAAAGCTGGGACGCCCCGCAAGGCACGCGCGGCACCACGCTGGTCACGCGCCGCGCCGCGATCACCCCGGTCGCGCCACCATGAAACCCGGACATGACAGGCAGGCCGGCTTCACCCTGCTGGAAGTCATCGTGGCCCTGGTGGTGCTCGGGGTGTTGCTGGTGACCTTGTCGCAAGGCGTGCATTTCGGCCTCGCCGCCTGGGGCCGGCAGGATCAGACGCTGCGCGGCGGCGAGACGTTGCAGGCCACCGACCGCACCCTTCGCCGGCTGATCGAGCAGGCCTATCCGGGAACCCAGCGGGACGACAGCAAGCTCGTCGGCCGTCCGCACGCCCTGGCCTTCACCGCAAGCCTGCCGATCGGCCGCGAGGGCGCCCCTTCCGAGGCCGATATCAGCCTGATGGTCGACCATGACGGCCGCCTCATCCTGTCGTGGTTGCCGCACATGCATGTGCGGCGCCTGGCGGCGGCTCCGGCACCGCATGTGTCACCGCTGCTGGAGCATGTGGCCTCCCTGCAGCTGAGCTACTGGTCCGACAGCACGAAGCAATGGTCGCGCGTCTGGGAAAACAACACGTTGCCGGACCTGATACGGATCGGGATCGAGTTCCCCGAGCATGACGCGCGCCACTGGCCGGACATCGTCCAAGCCCCCGCGCGCGAGCAGGCACCGGGCTGAGCATCACGCCCGCCTCCCGCGGGTGCTTACCAATTTTTAAACAATTCCCGTCATACCGATCCTCGTGCCGAATGCGAGACGGTCCCATTGCGGCGATCGAGAGCGTGCCGGCGGGGAGTGGCTATGAGCAGCTTCATCTTTTCCTCCGTCGACGCCGGCGGCAACACCGACCTCTACGCCACGGACGGAACGGCGGCGGGAACAATCGACCTCGAAATGGGCCGTTTCGGTTTCTCCCAGGTGCCCGAAGGCGTCGAAGCCATCGCCTTCATGGGAAAGCTGCTGTTCCTGATGCCTTCCTTCGGCGATGCCGACCCCACGAGTGCGAATTCCAGCATCTATACCACCACCGGCACCGAGGCCGGCACCACGAGCATCCAGATCCCGACGCCGTCGGGGGTGCTCGATCCCGCCGGGCTCTGGGCGGTCAATGGCCTGGTTCTCACATCCGGTGGACCGGCAATAGGGGGTGGCCTGTGGGCCAGCCCGGACGGCTTGAATTTCACCAAGATCGGCAGCGACGGCACCTACGACATCACCGTCTCGAACGGCATAGGCTATTTCGATTCCGGGCCCGGCGACGACAGCCTCTGGCGCACGGACGGCACGGCCGCGGGCACCTACAGCATCAATTCGGTCGGCGTGACGCTCGGATCGGCCAGCTTCGCCGCCCTTGGCAGCCGGCTGACCCTGTTCTCCAGCGTCGGTGCCGATGGCACCACCTCGCTCTGGCAGACCGACGGCACCGCGTCGGGAACCAGCCGGCTCGACATCCCGGCCCTGTCCGACACCAATATCGCCGGATTATTCTCCTATGACGGCAAGATGCTGGTCTCGACGGTGGATGCCAACCTGAATTACGGGCTCTGGGTTACCGACGGAACCGCTTCCGGGACCACGGAGATCCTTTCGGGGAGCAACAGCAACCCCTATGACGGCATCCCGGCCGCACTTGGGATGATCGGCAACAAGATGCTGCTCAGCAAATCGGCGTCCTTCAGCTCCGCCTATGCCCTCTCGGTGACGGATGGGACGGCCGGCGGAACCGTCGCCATCGCCGGCGCGGCCGCGGTGCTCTCGTCAGCCGTGCTGGGCAGCAAGGTCTTGTTCACCGGGGCGGGCATCCCCGGCGACGCCGCCGGGACCTACTCGCTGAGCGTCTACGACGTCGACACGGGCAGCACGACCAATATCAGCCTGCCCGACATCGATCTCGACAGCAGCACCCTCACCCTGGTCGGCAACCGGGTGGTCTTTGCCGCCCAGGACGGCACAGGCTCGGAGAATTTCTATTCGACCGACGGCACCCAGGCCGGAACCCGGCAACTCGCACTCCCCGCCGGCATCTCGCTCGATCCCGATCAACAGCCGATCGTGGTCGCCGAGCCCGATCCGGTCCAGGTCCAGCCCGTCACCGGTATCATCACTCTGGGCGGCGGCACGCAATCCTACGATGCGGCGGCCGGTACGACCGTCCAAGGTGGCAGCGGCACCGACACCATCACGGCGACCGCCGGCGGCGTCACCGTGCTCGGCGGTTCCGGGCAACTCAAGTTTCTCGGCGGCACGAGTGCAAGCTCTGTCTCCGGCGGCTCCGGGTCGGCCACGATTTTCGGCGGCAGCGGCGGCGGCAGTTTCACCGGCGGCGAGGGCGGGCATAACATCCTGGTGTCCCAAGGCGCCGCCGGCGACAGAACCACGCTCACGGGCGCTGCCGCAGGAGACCGGATCTTCGGATCGGCGGGTGGCACCGACATTCTGGTCGCCGGCGCCGGGCGCGAATCCCTGCTCGGCGGCGGCGGCCTTACCACCATCGATGCGGGAAGTGCGGCGAGCGTGATATTCGCCGGTGCCGGCAGCACGACCGTGAATGGCGGCGCCGGCGCCGGCGACACCATCGTCGGCGGGACCGGCAGCCTCTCGGTCATGGCGCAGGATGGAGACGCCATCTTCGGGAGTTCCGGTGCCCTGAGCGTTACGGGAAGCCACACCGGTGCCGACTCGATCGTCGGCGGTACGGGTGCGCTCGCGGTAACCGGCACCGGAGGAAACATGCTGGTCGTCGCCGGAAGCGGGACTTCGACGATCGACACCGGGAACGGCGCCAGCCTGATCTTCAGCGGCTCGGGCACCAGCACCATCACGGGCGGCACGGGTTCGATGCAGCTGGTGCTCGGCCCGGGCAAGGCCACCATCGATGAGGGAGCCGGTCCCGCGGTCTATGATGTGGTGAAGGGCACTGCGGGAGGCCTCGATATCCTGAACGGCTTCGAACCCGGCACAGACCGGATTAACTTCTTTGGCTACCAGCCGTCGGATCTGCAGGTCTCCAGCGTGGCCGGCTCGACCCTGCTGTCGCTCGCCGACGGAACCCGGCTCCAATGGGTCGGCGTCGCCGATCCCCAGAACAGCATCACCATCTGAGGAACAGCATCACGATCCGGGCCGATGCCCGGGCGGTGGATGAGGCGCCCCTGCCCCTCATGCGCCCGGTCTGGATTCCGATCAGGAGCGCGCGACGCCGTTCGCCCCGGCCACCACATCGGTCAGCATCGGCACGTAATCCTCGCCACGGCCGGTGCCGATCGCCAGCGCGAAGCTGTTGCGGACCGCGGCGCCGACCGGATTGGCCGCCTGGCTGGCGCCGGCGAAATTCGAGAGATAGGTCAGGTCCTTCAAGGCATTGTTCAGCGTGAATTTATGCGCCTCGCGGTTGCCGCCGACCACATACTCGAAGAAGGTCTGAAAGAACGGGCAGTCCATGCGGCCGCCACGGACCACGTCATGGAAGATCCGTTCGGACACGCCCGCCTTCGCTCCCATCATCAGGGCCTCGGCATAGATCGCCGCATAGCCGAGCGAGACGAAGTTGTTCAGCAGCTTCATCATGTGCGCGGTCCCGGTGCCGCCGGTCTCGACGATGCGTCCGGCGAATGTCTCCAGAACCGGACGGGCTCGCGCGACATCCTCCGGCGCCCCGCCGACCATCACGTCGAGCGTGCCGGCCCAGGCTTCCTTCGGGGTGCGGCTGAGCGGCGCATCGATCAGCGTGAGGCCCTGCTCGGCCAGAGCACCAGCGAGCCGCGTCGTGATCGCCGGTTCCGAGGTCGAACAGTCGATCACCATCAGCTTCTTGCCCGCCGACGCGAGCCCGTCCGGCCCGGTGAGGAGGGCCTCGACCTGGACGCTGCCGGTCACGCAGAGCACGACGATGTCGCAG
>CAXTCT010000207.1:0-4481 GCA_964242565.1 uncultured Acetobacteraceae bacterium
CGCGGATTGCACCGGACCCTGGGCGAACACGGTATTGACGTGGGCGCTGGTGTTGCCGAGCCCGAACAGATGCAGCGTGGCCAGCACGAACTGGGCTTCCACCCACCCGGCCTCCGCGGCGCGCTGCATCCAGCGGGCCCCTTCCTCCCGGCTGACCGGAACCCCGGTGCCGTCGAGATAGGCGCGGCCGACCCGGAACTGCGCCTCCGGAATCCCGGCATTGGCGGCCACGCTCATCGGCGCAAAGGCCCGCTTGGTGTCGCCCGCCTCGATCAGGCTGCGCGCATAGGCGAGCTTGGCCCTGGGGGAGAATAACGCCGCGAGACGCTGGCTGATCAGGGTGGCCATCTAAGCCAAAGCATCCTCAGGTCTGGTCGCGTGTATCAAGGCTCCCGCATGCCCTCGGTTGCCACCGGCAGGACCGTGCTGAGCAGATAGCGCAGGATGGTGCGCTTGCCGACCTTGATGTCCGCCGTCACCGGCATGCCCGGGGTCGGATGGAAATAATTCGGCACCCCATGCAGCGTGTAGCGGTCGACCTGCAGGCGGATACGATAGAAGGTGTCGGGCGATCCGCCCTGGATGCTGCTTCCGGGCGAACCGCCGCCGCCGCCGTTGGCATCCGCCGCACCGCTGTCGCTGTCCTTGCTGAAGCTGTCCGCGCTGACGTTGCGCACGACGGCCTCGGCGCCGCCATACTGGGTGTAGGCGAAGGTGGCGAACTTGATCAGCGCCTTGTCGCCAAGCTTCACGTAGCCGGATTCCGAGCCTTTCAGCCTGGCCTCGATCTCGAGCGGCGCGTCGAGCGGGACCAGGGTGATGAACCGCGCGCCTGCCTGCAGCACCGAGCCGATCGAGACCTTGGCGATGGTGAGCACGACGGCGTCGGCCTGGGCCCGCATGACCACCAGGCTCTGGTGCAGCACCGCCTTGTCGAGATCGCCCTTGGCCTCGTAGTATTTATGCTGGGCTTCGGTAAGGTCCTGGTAGATCTGGCCCTTCCAGTTCTGGATGTAGCCCTCCTCCTCGGACATCATCGCGTCGAGCTTGTTCTGCGCCCCGGCGGCACTCTGCTCGGCGGTGATCTGCGACCGCTCGATCTCCATCAGGTTGTCCTGCGCCGACAGCGACTCCAGCCGGCTGCCGACCTGGTCGCGCTGCAGTTCCATGCGCATGTTGTGAACGGTGCTGGCCAGCTTGGCCCGGCCGCCATACATCGCGGCCGACGCTTGCTCGGCCATCAGGTCGCTTTTCAGCGAGGCCATCTGCTGGCTGTAGTTCCGCAGCTTGGCCTTGAACTCGGATTGCCGGCGCATGAAGATCGCCGCCTCCGCCGTCGAGGCCGGGTTGGACAGGTCGGGGACATAGTCCGATCCCGAAGCCATCGCTTCCAGCCGGGCGATCTGCGCCTTGTAGGCCTGGGTCTGCTCCTGGAGGTTGGTCAGGTCCGCTCCGGACAGGGTGGGGTCCAGATGGGCGAGCACCTGGCCCTTGTGGACGACTTCCCCCTCCTTGACGTCGATCGAGGTGACGATCGCGGGATCCAGCGGCTGCACCAGCAGGGTAGGCGCGGTGGAGACCAGCTCGCCGGGCGTGCTGACCACGCGGTCGAGCGGGAAGGTGCCCATGACGATCATCATCACGACCGCCATCGAGGCGACGACCCACACCATGTAGCGGGCGAGGGCGCTCGGCGGCATCGCCACCAGGGCGGCGCTGGGCGAGTTGAACTCCAGCAGGTCCTGCGGCATCTCGTCGTCATTGTCGACATGGCGACGGGCGCGCCTGGACTTGTCGCCGGGGAAGCCCGAGCCGGCGGAAACGATATGGGTGCCGCTCATGTCAATCTCCTTCGGCCAGAAGCGGCGCCGGACCGGCCTGACGATGATCCGGGCTCATATGCCGGGTCTGCTGCATCCAGAGCTGGCGGTAGATCGCGCAGCGTTCGAGCAGGATGTGATGCGGGGCGATGTCGTCGACGCGGCCGCGTTCCATGACCAGGATCTGGTCGCAATCGACCAGCGACGACAACCGGTGCGACACGATCACCATCGTGCGGCCCTTGCTGATCCGCTTGAGGTTGGCGTTCACCAGCGCCTCGGACTCCGGATCGAGCGCCGACGTCGCCTCGTCCAGGATCATCAGCTTGGGATCGGTGATCACCGCGCGCGCGATGGCGAGCCGCTGCTTCTGGCCACCCGAGATGTTGGTCGAACCTTCCTCGATCCAGGTCTCGTAGCCGGCCGGCATCCGCTCGATGAATTCCTCGGCGCCGGCGAGGCGGGCGGCGCGCACCGCATCCTCGAGGGTCAGGCCGGGGCGGTTGGCGGTGATGTTGTCGCGTATGGTGCCGCGGAACAGGAAATTATCCTGCAGCACGACGCCGAACGACTTGCGCAGATGGGTCAGGTTGATCTCGCGCAGATCCACGCCGTCGAGCTTGAGGAAGCCGGAATAGTTGCGGCTGACGCCCTGGAGCAGGCGGGTGAGCGTCGATTTGCCGGAGCCGCTGCGGCCGACCACGCCGAGCATGGTGCCGGCAGGGATCTCGAAGCTGATATCGTCCAGCGCTTTGCTCGAGGCGCCGGGATAGGTGAACATCACCTCCTGGAAGGACAAAGCGCCAAGGACCTTGGGACGCATGCCGTTGGTCAGCGCGCGGGTCTCGGTCGGCTGGTTGAGCACCGAGCCGGCCTCGCCGAGTGCCGCGCGGATGTCGGTGAACTCCTCGAGCAGCTTGGCCAGCCCGACCAGCGGCGAGGCGACACGGCCGCCGAGCATCATGAAGGCGACCAGGCCGCCGGCGCCGAGCGAGCTGCTGCCGGTGAGCAGCAGATAGGCGCCGACCAGGATCACGCCGCGCGTGATGAACATCTCGATCGGCATCGCCAGCGTCGAGGGCCAGTTCGCCAGCCGTCCGGCCTCGAGCTTGGCGCGCACCACATCGGCGGTGGCGACGTCCCATTCGGTGCGGCGCGCCGGCTCCAGGGCCAGCGTCTTTAGCGTGCGGATGCCGGCGACGGACTCGTAGAGGATGCTCGCGCGGCGCATCTCGGCGGCGATCACGCGGCCGACCAGGCGCCCGATCGGGCCGATGAAGATCACCACGATCAGCCCGATCAGGCCGGCCGCGGCCAGGGTCATCCAGGCCAGCGTGGCGCTCATGACGAACAGGAACGGCAGGATCACCATCAGGGTGAACATGTCGAGGAAGGTGCTCATCAGCTTGCCGGTGATGAAGTCGCGCACCTTGTAGATCGCCGACACCTTGCCGATGACGTTGCCGGCCTGCTGGCGCTCGAAATACTCCAGCGGCAGCGACAGCAGCCGGCCGAACACCACCAGCGCGATCCGGCTGTCGAGCCGGGTCGAGAGCACCAGCACGATCTCGCGCCGGCCATAGCTAAGCAGCGCCTCATAGGCCGTCAGCGTGACGATGATCGCCGAGATCGACACCAGGGTGGCCATCGAATGATGGTTCACCACCTTGTCGATGACCTGCATCACGATCAGGGCCGGGAAGATGGTCAGCAGGCTGAGCACGACGGAGGCGATCGCGATGTCGCGCAGCGACTTCTTCTCGCGCAGCACCATCCGCGTGAGCCAGCCGATATTGATCGGCGCCTCGGCCTCGGACTGGTTGCGGCTGCGTTGGACCAGCACGACGTCGCCGGTCCAGACCTGCGACAGCCGCAGCTCGTCCACCGCGACCGGCACGTCGCCGTCGCTGCCCATCGGATCGCGCAGCCAGACCACGCCCCGCGTCGGATCGGCGCCGACCAGCAGGGCGGCTGCTCCATCCTTGAACATGAGCACGATGGGCGGCACGTCGTGCATACGGACCAGATAACGCCATTTCAGCCGCATCGCCTTGGCCACCAGCCCCTGCTCGTTGAGCCAGTTGACCAGGCTCGCCGGAGACGGGGTGAGTTCGGCGACGTCGCCGCGGAAATCCTTCGGATCGAGCTCCGCGCCGTGATAGCGCGCGGCCGACATCACGGCCCGCAGCCGCACCAGGCGGCCATCCACCGGTGCGGTGCCTGAGCCGGTGCCGTTCGAGCCGGTGCCGTTCGAGCCGGTGCCGTTCGAGCCCTGGCCGGCATCCGCGAAATCAGCGTTGTCGTTGGGTTGAACCACTGGTTTTCCTCTACCGAAGCGCGATTACTGAAGCGCGATCCTGGGCACGAACCGGCAAGTTGCCGCCATGCGCGCTAATTGATACAAAGCACCCCTAGCATAGCGCACCCGCCGGTGCCGTATTTTTCTGCGCTGGTCTTGCCGTGGCGCCGGATAGCTCCATCTCAATTTTGGACAGGTGCTTTATTTATTAGGAGGTTGTCCTGATCCGGGCCGCTTGCCGCCACGAAGCATCCCGACAGAAACGGGTCCGAAACAAGGAGCTGGCGCAGGCCCGCCGCCGCCGGCTGCGGCAGATGCGCCGCCAGGCTGCCGAAATAGCCCAGATCGGAAGAGCCACACGT
>CAXTCT010000208.1:0-4479 GCA_964242565.1 uncultured Acetobacteraceae bacterium
TGCCCGCGGGAAGCGGCAGCTGTCGCCCGGCGAAGGGGATCAGCGTGCTGCGGCCGGCGCGCAGCGGAGGCAGGTCGATGCCGGTATAGTCGAGGGGCGGCGGGCTTGGCTGCGGCACGTAACGGGCCTGCTCATCGAGGGCCGGATTTTGCCTCCCGGCACCGATCGAGGGCAGTGGCGGCGGGAACATCGCGGCCAGCGCGCTCGCGGCCATGGCTATGGCCACACAGGCGCGAAAGGCCGGCGCCCGCCGCCAGAGGCGTCCGAGCACGGTCATCGGCCGGAAGGCACCCGCATGGAGGCCATCGCGCGACGCTATGCCGGCCCGACTTCGTGTTCGGCGGCCCGGGAATCGACGGCCCGGAGATCGGCGATCCGGGTGACCACGCCTGGCCCGGACAGCTCCAGCCGCACGCGCCGCGCGCCCTTCTGCCGGGCCTCGATCAGGCCGTCGCTGACCATCTCCTCGATCGAGCGCACCAGGTCACGGGCGCTGGCGCCGGTGCCAAGCCGGTCCTGCTTCTGCATCACCTCGAACAGCAGGGCCGCGTCAATGCCGCCCGGCGCGATCTCGAGGCCATATTGCGCGATCATCGCCTCGATCTCGAGTGCCGCCACGCGGGCGATGTCCAGGCCTTCGAGCTTGCGGAAGATGAAGATGCGATCGATGCGGTTGAGGACTTCCGGCGCGAAGCCGGCCAGTTTCAGGGCCTCGACCGAGGCCGCGCGCATCGCTTCGGCATCGTGGCCGAGGCGTCCGGCGATGTCCATCAGCGTGTCGGTGGCGATGTTCGAGGTCAGCATGAAGATCGCGCGCGTGGTCGGGACCGGCTGGCCGTTCGAGGCCTCGGTCACGTGGCCGTCGTTCCAGGCGGTGAGGAATTTCTTGAACACGTCCGGGTGCGCCTTCTCGATCTCGTCGAGCAGGACGACGCTGTCCGGCGTCTCCTTCAGGCCGCCGGTGAGCTTGCCGTAACTGTCGGAGCCGACATAGCCCTTGGGCGAGCCGAACAACTGGGTGGCGGCGTGCGGCGAGCTCATCTGCGTCATGTCGAAATGCAGCAGCTTGCGGTCGAGGGCGGCGGCCAGCTTCTTGGCGAGGTAGGTCTTGCCGGTTCCGGGCGGCCCGGCGAGCAGGAACACCCCGACCGGCTTGCCGCGCACCAGCAGCGCCAGCCGGCGGCGCAACTGCTGGGCGATATCCTCGCAGACCTGGTCCTGGCCGATCACCTGGGCGCGAAGCGTTCCGGCCAGCGCGTTGGCATCGATGAAGGTGGCGCGCTCCTGTTGCGAAAGCAGCAGCTCGAGGGCGGCGCGATTGGTCAGCCGGGCCAGAATATCCATCATCCACCCACGTTGCTTGCGGCTTTGCCTGGCCTGGCGGCCTGAAATCTTCTGCCTCGCACCCAGGCTGCGCCCGACCGGTCCCGCCTGCCACTCATACAGCACCGAGGCCAGCACGAGCATCCAGGCGCCGCCGCCGACGACAGCATAGGCCCAGCCGAGCCGTGTCAGCCAGGACAGCAGTCCGGACAGCATCGCCGCCGGCGACAGATGCATCTGGCTGGCGATCTGGATGGTCGCCAGCGTCAGGAACGCCAGCATCATCAGCGGCATCAGCCGCGTGGCGGCAGGAAGCAGCCCTTTCATTGCGCCACCACCCCGACCTGCAGGATCTGCCCGCCGGCGAGGGTCGGCAATGCCTGCGGCCCGGTCAGGGTGATTGCCCCGATGCCGACGCCGGACGGCAGCGCGGGGCTGACCAGCCGGAACGTCACGTTGCCCACATGGTCCATCGGGATGGTCAGCAGCATCGGCTGCGCGGTCAGGTGGATGATGCGTTCCAGCCCGTTGGCATCGACCTGCACCACCGCGCCGGTGCCGCCGTCGCGCTCGAACAGCGGCAACTGCACCAGCCGCAGGCGCCGGTCGCGGAGGGAACTGGTCAACGCGGCCTCGTCGGGTGCCGGAAGCCGCATGGATTGCACGGCCGCGGTCGTCGCCGCCACCGGCGTCAGGCCCAGTTCAAGCAGCCCGTCCACCTTGCCGGAACCGGGTGCGGCCTGGACCGGGGCGGCAAGCCCCGGCGCCCAGCCGGCGATCCGGTCCGAGAACCTCACCCAGGCACCGGTCGCCACCAGCAGCACAAGGAGCGCGCAGCCCAGCCTGCGCGACCCGCTGGCCTCGCCGGATTGCGGAAGTCGGGGTTCCGCGAGGTCGGGCAAGGCTGTCTGCATCGCCCGATCAAATCAAGCCATGGCCTGCCGCGCAACCCCTGTGACCTTTTGCTACGTTCGGCCCTCGCTGATAAGGGTCTGATCGACAGAGACGTGGCCGCTGCTTGACTTTGAAGGCGGCCCAGGCACGATCGGGACATGACCAGAATGACCCGTCTCGTCCTTGCGACCCTTGCGATGAGCGCCCTCTCGCCGGTCGTGTCTGCGCAGGGAATGGCGCGGGAAGCTCAACAGCCAGCGCTCCCGCAGGCGGGGCAGCCGGTTGCCTCGGCTTCCAAGCCGATCAGGCTCAGCTACCTGCTCTATGGACACGGCTTCCATGTGCTGGATGTCGTCGTCGACCTGAACGTCACGCCGTATGGCTATTCGGTGCGGTTGAACGACCATACCACCGGCTTTCTCGGCTTCATGCTGCATACCAACGTCACCTCGACGGTGACGGGGAGGTTCAAGCCGGGCGAGCCCGGTGTGCAGCCGGTGCGTTTCGAGAGTTCGGGCTATTCTCGGGGCGCCCAGCGCGACGCGGTGCTGGTTTATGTCGATGGCAACCCCAAGGTCGAGATCCTGACGCCGCCGGAGACGAGGCGCGACCCGGTCAGCACCGCCGACGCCCGCGGCAGCATCGACACGCTCAGCGCGATGGCCGACATGGTGCACCAGGTCCGGCAGACCGGGCGCTGCGACGGCAAGGCGAGGGTGTTCGACGGGCTGAGGTTAACCCAGGTGAGCTCGCATACCGTCGGCCAGCAGACCGTGCCACCGGATGACCGCTCGCCCTTCGGCGGTAGCGCGCTGCGCTGCGACTTCGAGAGCCTGGAGATCGGCGGCTTCCTGCATAACGCCGACGAGGCGAAGATGCGCCAGGTCCAGCACGGCACCGCCTGGGTTTCGGTGATCGTGCCCGGCGCGCCGGCCCTGCCGGTGCGGATCATGTTCGAGACCCCCCAGCTCGGCATGGCGACGATGTTCCTCGTCAAGGTGGAGCAGAATCCTGCCCTGGGCGAATAGCGCCGGCTAGGCGCCGAGCAGGGAAGCCGCGAGGCCAGGGACATGTTCGATCGTCCTAGCCCGCGCGGCACATGCGGCCCGGATGGTGCCGAGCAGATGGCCGGGGTCGGGCTTGCGTGTCGGAAAGCTGTCGCCACCGCCGATCGCCGCGAGGCGGGACCCGACGCCGAGCGCATCGAGCAGCGCGCGTGCGGCCGCTTCGGGCTTGTTCGTGCAGACCGCGAGGCGCCAGCCCTCGTCCCGCAGCCGGGCCAGTGTTCCCGGCACCCCGGGAAAGCAGCGCGACGCATCGGCGGCGTTGGCGGCATAGTCGCGGGCGAAATCGCCCACCGCGGCGGGATTTGCGGCGGGCAGGCCGGCATGGGCGAATACCCGCCGCACCAGAGCCGGAACCCCGTCTCCCACCATCGGACGGACCTGGTCCGCCGTGACGGCAGGGCATCCGAGGCGGGCAAGCAGGCGGTTGGCGCAGGCGGTGAGGTCGTCGAGCGTATCGACCAGGGTGCCGTCGAGGTCGAACACGATCAGGCCGCGCGGGAGGGGCGCCGTCGCCGCTATGGAGAAAGATCGGTCCAATGCGCAGTATCCCGTAATGGTTAGTGATCGGCAGGGGCCCGAGGCGGGTTTGACAGGCCCGTGCGGCCAACGCTAGGCGCAACAGGACATGCACGCCACCGCCATCCTGCTCGCCGCCGGTCTCGGGACCCGGATGAAATCCTCCCGTCCGAAGGCGATGCACCCGCTCGGCGGCCGGCCGATGCTGCGCCATCTGATCGAGAGCTGCGAGACGGTGTTCGATCGCATCGTGGTGGTGGTCGGACCCGGCATGGAGGAACTGGCCGCGATCGCCGCGCCGCATGCGGTGGTGGTGCAGCACGAGCGGCTCGGCACCGCGCATGCCGCCCTACAGGCCGCTGGTCTGTTCGGCGACGGGGATGTCGCGGTGCTGTATGCCGACAACCCGCTGATCTCGAGGGGAACCCTGCAACGGCTGCTGCAGGCACGCCGGGACGGGAATACCGGGCTTGTGCTGCTGGCCATGCGTCCGGTGGATCCGGCCCGCTACGGCCGCGTGATCGAGCGCGAGGGGCAGGTCGAGCGGATTGTCGAATGGGCGGATGCCTCGGCCGGCGAGCGGGCGATCGGGCTCTGCAATGCCGGCGTGCTCTGCGCGGATGCCGGGTCCTTCGCCGCCTGGCTCGGCGCGGTCGGCGACGACAACGCCAGGCGCGAA
>CAXTCT010000209.1:0-4473 GCA_964242565.1 uncultured Acetobacteraceae bacterium
CACGCCCCCGATCGACTGGCCGGCCCCCTGCACCGCGCCACCGATCGTTCCGGCCGCTCCCGTCGCATGGTCCCGCAGGTCATGCGTCCCCGAGGACACGGCCTGCCGGGCAGACGCCAGCCCGGCCCGCACCCGATCGCCAAAGGACTGCGTCGTCTCCTGGGCATGACGGGCAAGACCGAGTGCCTGTCCACGTGCCACATCGAGACGCGAGCCATAAGCGACCTCATCCTCTCCCTCGACCCGGGTCACTCCCTGCTCGGCTACACGGACACGTGCGACCACCGCATCATGATCGCCCGGGGCGTGGCCGGCCGCCGATGCTTCCCTCGCCCGGCCCGGAGCGACCGGACGCGCCCCGGACGCCATCAGCCAGGTCAGGCCGATGCCGGTGATCGCGGCGGGAACCGGATTGGCGCGGACGCTTTGGGCGAGGCTGCGCCCGAAATCGGCCCCCTCCTTGCCGCGGAAATAGCGCATCGCATCGTCGAGAACCTGGCCGGGAGTCATCCTGCGCTGGAGTTCGCCCAGATGCGTGCTCAGCCGTGAGCGGGTCTGGTCGAGGTCGCGCTCGACGCTGTTCGAATCCGACATATTCATCGACATCAGCTTCGGTCCTTCAAGACCCGCACATCCTTCTGCAGGCTGGCGGCGCTTCGGTTGGGAGAAAGGTTTTTCAGCGAAAGCATCGCCAGGCCCGACCGTGCGAACAGGCCGCCGACCCCCACGATGACAATCCCGACGATCAGTGACGCGGCCCAGGTCGACAGTACCAGCGCCAGCGCGGCCGCGATCCCCTGCAGGAACACGACAAGTCCGGCAAAGGCGACGAGCGCGCCGCCCAGCAGGAAGACCGCGGCCAGGATGACGCGGCGCAGCTTCTGGTCCAGTTCGACCCGTGCGAGCCTGATCTCGCCACGGACAAGATCCTGAAGGTCGCTGGCGACATTTCCCAGGATGCTGCCCAGAGCATAGATGCTCTCGGAATTATTGCCGCTCATTTGTCACCTCCGGCAGGCTTGGGAGATCAGCCTTCGAAGCTCCCGCCACGGCGACGCGGCCGACGCGCGCCAGCGCGAAACCGGCAGCCAGCGACGCCCCGGCGAACAGGGCCGGCTGGCGACGGGCGATGCCCTCGATGCTGCCCATCAGCTCACGCATGTCGTTGGTGCGAAGGGTGGTCGCCAGCGTGCTCAACTCGGCCGCGCCGCGCTCGACCAGATGGGCCATCCAGTCCTGATGCCCCTCCAGCTGCGCACCCGCGCGATGCACCGCATGGGCGACGTCCTGCAACTGGTCGGCCAGGCTCGCCTTCCCGGCATCCGCCGCGGAACCGACATGTTCTCCCACGGCTCCAGCCAGCGAGCCGGCCTGCCCCTGCACATCCTGCACCAGACCTTTTGCGTGATCCACGGCCTGCAGGCCGGCTCCCTGCGCCTGGCCCGCGACCTGCCTCAAGGCGCCGCCTGCCGCCTGCAGCTTAGCCATGCCCTTGCCGACGGCATCGCTTCCACTCTCGTCACTCATGAACGCCTCCCTGTAGAATATTTCTTTGCGAACGGCGACGATGCGCCGGCCGGATGAAAGTCCGATCGACCCGGATGGCGGGCCGCATTGCCGGTTCTCCGCCATTTCCCCGGCCTGGGCCATTTCCCGACCTGGGCCATTATCTGACATGCGACGTAAGCCCGCGCGGCATCCTCGAGTTTTCCGCGCGATCCCGTCTATTGGGCAGCGCGGGGTGGGCACGCGGTGCGCTGCCTGTGCCGTTGTCGCCGCGCCTATGGCAGATGGTCACGCCGACGCGATGCGGGCGCATCTCCAGCTTCTATGTCGTGCTGGCGCTCTTTTCTCGGGGTTACATAGCGTCACCGTGCAAAAGCCCCAGCGCGGCGGCAAACGCCGGGTTTCCAGCCGATCGCGAATTCGTGATCGTGCAGCATGCTCTGCCCCGCTATCCACGCAGGCACCGAAATCGACCGCAGGCACCACCCGGCTGAAGCCACCTGGGAGCTGACGGGCGGCCTAGCGGATATGGCAGGGCTCGTGCCGGGGTTCGACATGAAGCTGCACGGTCATCAGGACGGCAGGCTGCTCACCGATCGTTCCCGACCGATGCCCTTTGCGGCCATCCGGCCCCTTCGTGCAATTCTGATCTTCGCCAAACGAGAATTCGCCGGGGCCCTGCTCGATCCGCGTGCCGTCCATGCTCTCGATCCACCAGCGTCCCGACAGCACGACGATCCACTGAGGCGCCGGGTTCTCATGCCAGTCTCCGACCCAGCCGACGGGCTGCACGGTGAAGACGACGGTGGAAGGATTATTGCCCTGCTTGTTGTTCCATTGCGGATCGGCGCCGCCGACGCCTTTCAACTCGAACTGGCTCAGGCTGCATTGCCGCTGATGGCTCACACCGTTCTCGTCGGTCCAGAGATGCCAGTATGAAACGACCGGCTTCGGACCGGACTTCCCATTGGCCTCCTGCACGCCGCCCTTGTCGCTACCCTCGGGGTTCATGAACGGAAACGGAAAGCGCATGTCGTGTGTCCTCGAGCTGATGCGATCGGGCGGATGCGGGATGACGAAATAGGATGACCGTTCATGCAATTCGCAGGAACGGTCCTCGATGCCCATCGTGATCAGCACAAAGCGCATGGTGCGCGAGAAGTTCTCCCGGAGCCGGCCAGCTTCCAGAAGCATCTGGAGGAAACAGGCGCCCGCTGCGGGCGAAAACAGCAAGAACTCGATGCCGCACGACCAGCACGACGCGGGCCAGCGAGGCCTGCTCCTCTCCAACCCGCCCGGCTCACCTCACTCGACGGTAACGGACTTGGCCAGGTTACGAGGCTGGTCGACATCCGTGCCCTTCAGCAGGGCCACCTCATAAGCCAGCATCTGGACGGGAATGCTGTGCAGGATCGGCGCGGTGAAAGCGTCCGCCTCAGGCAGGATCACCATCTCCTCGGCGATCCCGCGCAGCTTGTCGGCACCCGCCGCGTCGGTGAACACCATCAATCGGCCGCCGCGTGCGCGCGCTTCCTGCAGGTTCGACGCCGTCTTGTCGAACAGCCGCCCGCTCGGCGCGATCGCCACGATCGGGACGGTGCGATCGATCAGCGCGATCGGGCCGTGCTTCATCTCGCCGGCGGCATAGGCTTCGGCGTGGATATAGGAGATTTCCTTGAGCTTCAGCGCACCTTCCAGGGCCACCGGAAAATAGGCACCACGACCGAGATAGAGCACGTCGCGCGCCTCGGCGACGATGGCGGCGACGCGCTGCACATCGCCACGCAACGCGAATAGTTCGGCGGCCTTTCCCGGAAGGTCGAGCAGGGCCTCGACCATGGCTGCTTCCCGCGCCGCCGAGATGCAGCCCCGCGCCCGGCCGGCCGCTATCGCGACACAGGCCAGCACCGAAAGCTGGGCGGTGAAAGCCTTGGTGCTGGCGACACAGATCTCGGGGCCGGCTACCGTGTCGAGCACGACATCGCTTTCCCGCGCCATCGTGCTTTCCGGCACATTCAGCACCGACATCACATGCTGGCCGCCGGCACGCAATGCCCGCATCGCGGCCAGCGTGTCGGCGGTCTCGCCGGACTGGCTGATCATCAGGGCCAAACCGCCGGCGGCGAGCGGCGCGTCCCGATAGCGGAGCTCGCTCGCCACGTCGGCGTCCGTCGGAAGCCGGGCCTCGCTCTCCAGCCAGTGCCGCCCGACCAGCCCGGCATAGAAGGCCGAGCCGCAGGCGGTAATGGTCACACGCGGAATGATGGCGAAATCGAACGGCAAGGCCGGCATCACCACGCGCCGGGTCAACGGGTCGATCATATGCTGCAAGGTCTGGCCGATCACCAGCGGATGCTCATGCAGCTCCTTGTCCATGTAGTGCCGGTAGCCGTCCTTGCCGATCGAGCCGGCGATCAACGCGGTCTGCTTGATCTCGAAGGGCACGGCCCTGCCTTCGATGTCGAACATCTCCGCACCGTGCCGGGTGACGACGCTCCAATCCCCGTCACGAAGATAGGCGATCTGCCGGGTCAGCGGCGACAACGCCAGACTGTCCGAGCCGAGGAACATCTCGTTGTCGCCGAAACCCACCGCCAGCGGGGCGCCGTGGCGGGCGCCGATCATCATCTCGCTGTGGCCGGCGAAGATCATGGCGATCGCGTAGGCGCCCTGCAGCCGCTTGAGGCATTCGTGGGCCGCCTCGCGCGGCGCCATGCCGCGCCTGAGGTTGCGGTCGATCATCTGGGCGACGGTCTCGCTGTCGGTCTCGGTGGTGAATACCTGACCGTCGCCCTCGAGCTCGGCGCGCAGCTCGGCATGGTTCTCGATGATGCCGTTATGGACGATGGACACCAGCGCCGTCCCGTGCGGATGGGCGTTGCCTTCGGTCGGCGCTCCATGCGTCGCCCAGCGCGTATGCCCGATCCCGGTGGGGCCGCCGAGCGGCGCGCGTTCCAGCGCCGCGCC
>CAXTCT010000210.1:0-4461 GCA_964242565.1 uncultured Acetobacteraceae bacterium
AGCGGGTGGAGCGGCTGCAGGCGAACGGCCGGCGTTTCCTGGCCGGTGCGCGCGCGGCCGGGCTCGATGTCGGAACCAGCTGGGGCTATGCGGTGATCCCGGTGATCCTCGGCGATTCGCTGCGGACCATTCTGCTCGCCGACCGGCTGTTGAAACGCGGCTATAACGCCTTTCCGATCGTGCCGCCCGGCGTGCCCGAGCAATCCGCCCGCCTGCGCTTCTTCATCTCCTCGGAACACAGCGCCGAGGATATCGACGGGGCCATCGCCGCGACCCGCGACGAGCTGACGCAGCTGGAGCGACAAGGCACCAAGCTGACCACGATGGCAAAACTCCTGATGGCGAAAGCGAGGTCCTAGCGATGGCGAGCAGGGCCGCGACGCCAGCCAACATCGTCATCACCGGCGCCTCCAGCGGCATTGGCGCGGCGCTCGCGAGATATTATGCCCGGTCCGGCGTCACGCTTGGACTGATCGGTCGTGATCCGGCCCGGCTGGGAGCCGTTGCCGCCCAGGCCCGGGCGGCGGGAGCCAGGGTTCAGGAAGGGTTGATCGACCTGAGGGATCGCGACGCCCTGGCCGCCTGGCTCGAGGATTTCGCGGCCCATCATCCGATCGGCCTGCTGATCGCCAATGCGGGCGTGCTCGACGGCCGCCGGGCCGACGGCACGATCGAGGATGCCGATGCCGCACGTCGGGTGATCGAGATCAACCTGCTGGGCGCCCTCGATACCCTGCACGCGGTCTTGCCGGCCATGCGCAAGCGGCGGCAGGGACACATCGTTCTGGTCAGCTCGCTGGCCGGGTTGTCGCCGCTGGCGGACGCTCCCGCCTACAGCGCCAGCAAAGCCGGCCTGCTCTCCTATGGCCGGGCGTTACGTGCCGCCGTGGCGTCCGACCATGTCAGGGTATCGGTCGTGTGCCCCGGCTACGTGACGTCGGCGATGACCGACATCCATATCGGCCAGCATCCGGGCAAGATCAGCGCCGAGGCGGCCGCCCGGTTGATCGACGCCGGCATCCGCCGCAACCGCTCGGTCATCGGTTTTCCGAGGTCGATGTACGCGCTGTCGCTGATCTCGCCGCTATTCCCCGATTTCATCACGCGCATCGCCACCAGGGGCATACGCTTCCATGTGGCCCCGCGACCGTGACCGGAAGTCCCTCGCCGTCGTGGCGTTGCCCGGTGGTCATTGTCCGCGTGGCGTAGTCCCTTGCCGCCCGGGCCGCCTGCCTGCCCGACATTCGTATCGTCCTACCCATCATCCCGGACGGCCCTTGGCCGATCATGGCTTTTTCATCAGCGCGCGGACATGGGCCGCTGCCGATTGGCCCAACGCGGCAAGATCATAGCCTCCTTCCAGCAGTGACACGACGCGGCCACGGCAATGCCGGCCGGCGACCTCCATGAGCGCGTGGGTGATCCACCGGTAATCGTCCGTTTCAAGCTCGAGCTGGGCAAGCGGGTCGGCACGGTGTCCATCGAAGCCCGCCGAGATCAGCAGCAGTTCCGGCTGGAAACGATCCAATGCCGGCACAGCCATATCCATCCAGGCCTGCCGGAACGCCGCCGAGCCGGTGCCAGGCGGCAGCGGCATGTTGACGACATTGTTGGCGATCCCATGCTCACTGGCGGCGCCCGTGCCGGGATAGCAGGGATGCTGATGGCTGCTGATGAACAAAATGCCCGCGTCCGACGAGACGATGGCCTGCGTTCCATTGCCGTGATGGACATCGAAATCGGCGATGGCGACCCGTGACAATTCCCAGCGCGTTCGCGCATGCAAGGCCGCGATGGCAATGGTGCCGAACAGGCAGAAGCCCATGGCGCGTGCGGGCTCGGCATGGTGGCCCGGCGGACGCACCGCGGCGAATGCGGCCTCCGCCCTGCCTTCCATCACGGCATCCACGGCGGCACAGGCCCCTCCGGCGGCACAACGTGCGGCTTGCGCGCTGGCCGCATTCATGACCGTGTCGGGATCGAGCCGCACCGAATGGCCCGAAGGCGGCCTGATCGCCAGGATCTGGTCCACATAGGCTGGCGGATGCGCCAGCCGGAGCAGCGCCTCGTCGGCCGGCGGGGCCTGCTCGCGCCGCAATGCCGTGAAATCCGGATGATCCAGTGCAGCCAGCACGCTGCGCAGCCGAGCCGGACTTTCCGGGTGCCCGAGGCCGGGATCATGCGCGAGACAGGCTGGATGCGTAAACAGGGCGACGGTCATCGCGGGAGGATGAAGGACCGTTCGGCCCCGTGGCAAGGCCCGGCGGGCCGCCGGACCCCGCATGCAGGCCCCGGAGCGGCCGCGCCGAGGAGGGACCGTGATCCGCTTGATCACGCAGCCGGCTTCAACCGCGATCCCGCCATGGGGCTCAGCCGGGAGCCTCAGCAGTAACGCCGCACGGTCCCGGCATCGGTGCGCATCCGGGCTCAACCCGTGGATAAGCTCGCGTGAACCTGCTTCGGGCGGCCGGCGGAGGTCTTGGGCCGCCTGTTTCTCTTTGGCGTGGCGTGGCGGGTTGGCCGTGCAGGCTGTTCCGCAACGGCGGCCCGGTCCAGGACTGCGTCACCTCCGTGGAATGTCAGCAGACCGTACCGCCCGGCCCAGGAGAGTTGCCCGATTGGCGGGAAGGCGTCCTCTGCCGGTTCGAGCGGCATCGACACCGCCGAGATTTCCCGCAGCCGGGCGATCCGTGACGCGGCTGTCGGAACACGGTCATTGATCAGGGAATAAAGCGGATCGGGGATCGGTGAGTGGCCGCCATCCACGGACCGCTTGATCAATGCGCGCGTCAAGGCGTCCGGTCCAAGCAGTCCCTTGACAAAGCTGTCGGCCCGGAACTCGAAATGCCGTTCCACAGCGTGCTCGACCAGCGCAAGGAAATTCAGGACCATGTGGATCACCAGAAGTTCCGCAAAGACGGACAAAGCCGGTGCATCGCCTACGGCCCCGTAGCCAGGCTGCGTCCGGGACTGGCTGGTCATCCAGCCGAATGCGCCGAGGATCACGAACAGCTTGATTGCCCGCCCGATCAATTGCAGCTTTCGATGTCCGGCCCGTCCATGCCCGAGATCATGGGCGACGAAAGCTGCGATTTCATCCGCGCTCAGGCTCCGCAGGAGGTTGGCGGGTATGACGATGCGCCTGCTCGAACCGAAACCCAGGACCAGGATCCCCATATTCCTGGCCCAGGCAGCAGGCACCCACGCGTAAATCCCTCTGGTCTTGAAGCCGAGCTGTTTCATGAGCGCGGTGAGCCGGTCATCGACGCCACGGCCGACGGGCATCATGACGCTGATCCAGGGGATGATGGTCCTGCCGCACAATACCGGCTCCAGCACCAGGGCCATGGCGAGGACGCCCCACAGATAGAGCCACCACGGTCCATATGGCGACCAGGATCCCTGGGCAGCGCGGGCGAGGTGAAGCATTCCCCACAACAAAGGCACGCCCAACACGATCCCGGCGCCCAGGATTTCCGCCTGCCTGACCAGATATGGCATCACCGCCGAGCCAGCGCGATCAACCCGGCCGGCGGAGGATTGGCCGCTGTAATAACGAGCCGGCAAGAAGGCGACGAAGCCGAATACCAGCAAGAGACTGAGCACCAGAGTATCTCTCGGCAACCCCGGAGGCGTCACCCATCCCGCAAGGCTATCGATCCAGCGGCATCCGAGATTGAGCAGGATGAACACGGCGACGATCGACGACAGGGTGGCCAGCCGTTGCCCCTGCAAGCGACGGATCGCCTGGTCCGCCGCGGATGGATGAGCAACGCGCCGCGAACCGCCGGTTGCAGCAAGTGAGACGCCGCCCTGCCGTCTCACGGCATCGATCTGACGATCCAGGGCATAGGTCCGGAACATCGTCATGGCGGTCAGGCCAAGCAGGCACGTCAGACCAACGAGATGCATCGGATTGCCCTTTTCCCTGGGTGTCCCGTTCCCGGATCTCCCGGTCCTTGCCAGCGTCCTTGCCAGCGTCCTTGCCGGCTTGGTCTTGAGAACGAAACAGGAACATATGGGATCAGGAAACGGAGTCAAGGGTGCCACGTCAAGAGACCGGTGATGACGGGGACAAGAGGATGATGACCTTCGAGGCATTCCGTGGAAGCCTGACCGGGGCGGCGCCGCCGGACGAGCTGGACCTCGCGCTGCAGGCGCTGTGGTGGGCCGGGAAGGGCAACTGGGGCCAGGCGCACGAGGCTGTCCAACAGCAGGAGGGCGATCCCGGCTGTGACTGGGTTCATGCCTACCTGCATCGGCAGGAAGGCGACCTTGCCAATGCCCGCTTCTGGTATCGGCGTGCCGGCCAGCCGGCGGCCACCTCCCTTCAGGCGGAGTGGACGGCGATCGCGGAGCGGCTGCTTACGAAGCTCCGCTGAGCTCCGGCATCCAAACGAGCCGAGGCTAGAGGCTGTTATGAACCTCTGATTTGGGTAGATTTTGTGGGTGATGATAACC
>CAXTCT010000211.1:0-4461 GCA_964242565.1 uncultured Acetobacteraceae bacterium
GAGCGGATGCGCGACAACATCGTCCTCGCGCGGCGGCGCGAACAGGGCGGCCGCCGATCCGTAGCCGCGATGCGGGGCCTCGGGCAGGTCGAGCAGCACCGGCTCGGCGCCAAGCGCCGCACAGGCCGCGCGATCCTCCTCGCGACGGAGGGACATATAGTCGATGTCGTCGGCCAGCCCCTTGTCGCGCTGGCATTCGAGCGCGAAACCCGTGGCGGGATGCACCGGGCGCGTGAAGGCGGTCGCGACCAGCACGCGCCAGCCGGCACGGGCCAGCCCGGCGGCGATCCCGCCGCACGAGAAGGCGACATCGTCGAAATGCGGCGACAGCAGCAGCGCCGTGCGTGGGCGGGTGGCGGTCACAGCAGATGCGGGCTCGCGCGGAACCGGCAGGCATCGCGCGGCAGCGCCGTCTCGAAACCGGTGTCGGGCCGGCGATGCACGACATCGGCATAGACGTCCATGATGCGTCCCGCGACCGCCGACCAGGAATAAACGCGCCGGCATTCCTCGAATGCGGTTGCGGCCAGACGCCGGCGCAAGTCGCGGTCGGTGATCAGGCGCCGCAATCCCGATGCCAGCCCCGCGATGTCGCCGGGCTCGGTGAGCAATCCGTTGTCGTTGTCGCGCAGGCAATCGACCACGCCGACCACGCGGCAGGAGATCGTCGCGAGCCCCGTCGCCATCGCCTCCAGGATGGTGTTCGAGAAGCCCTCGGCGTAGGTCGGCGAGACAAAGATGTCGGCGCCCGCATAGGCCTGCGGAGCCTGGTCGTAATCGACATAGCCGCGCATCGTGGTGATCGCATCGAGACCGGTCTCGGCCAGGCGCCGCGCGGTTTCTTCCAGGTCCGGACCGATGCCCGACACCACCAGGCGGAAATCGAGCCCCTCCCCGCGCAGCCTCCGCAGCGCCTCGATCATGTCGAGCACGCCTTTCCTGCGATCGACGCGCCCGTGATAGAGCAGCACCGGCGGCGCCCGAGGATCGCGCGCCGCCGCATCCGGCACGAAGCGCGTGGTGTCGACGGCACCGGGGACGATGGTGAAGCGGGCCGGATCGGTGCCGAGACGCCCGGTGATCTCATCGGCGAATGACCGGCAGCCGATCAGCACCGCGCCGGCATGATCCAGCACCCGCGTCATCGCCAGGCGATGGGCCTCGCAGCAGGAGCCCACCCAATGCCCGTCGCCGCCCTGGATCGACACCAGGTTCGGCACCCCCAGCATCCGCGAGGCCAGCAGCACCGCCCAGCCGGTCGGATAGCCATACTGGGCGTGCAGCAGATCGAAGCGCCGGCGCGCATGTTCGGAGGCGACCGTCTGGACGATCTCGTCGATGTCGCGCTCGAAATCGCCGCTGTCGGCCTCGCCTTTCTGCTCGAGCCCGATCACCCGCACGCCGGGAACCGGCGGCGGCGGGCCGCCGCCATAGACGCCCTTGCCGAATTCGTCGTCACGATACTGGCTGATCATGGTGACGTCGTGCCCCGCCTCGACCAGCGCGCGCAGCAGGTTGAGCGCATAAACGCTCATCCCCGAGATCGCCGGGAAATAGCGCCGGCTGACGAAACAGATCCTCATGCGGCCATGCCCCGGGCCGCATCGCTGTCGTCCAGCGAGCCCTCGATCGCGCGGATCGCTTCGCGCGCACCGGGGATCATCTCGACCGCGCGGTGACTGTCGCTGGACAATTCGACGCAGACCAGGCCGCGAAATTCCACCTGCCGCAGGGCGCCGATCACCGCCGGCAGGTCCATGTCGCCCTCGCCGAACGGAAGATGCCTGTGTATGCCGCGCCGCATGTCCTCGAGATGAACATTGCCGAGCCGGTGCGCCTGCGCGACAACCGCCGCCTCGGGTTCGATATCCCCCGACACCAGGCAATGGCCGAGGTCGAGGGCGAGGCGCAGCGTCGGAAAATCCAACGCAAGCCGGTCGAACGCGGTCACCGTCCCGACGATCATCTCGGGTTCCGGCTCGAAGGCGGGAACGACGCCCAGTGGTTCGGCGCGTCGCAACACCGCCTCGATGCCGGCATGCACCCAGTCGCGTACGCGGGCGGGATCCAGATGCGGTGCCGGCACCCCGGCCCAGAAGGTGACGGACTCCGTGCCGAGATCGGCGGCGATCTCGAAAGACCGGGTCAGGAAATCCAGACGGCGCTCGCGTTCCTCGGCCGCCTCGGAAACCAGCGTCGGTTCGTGCTTGCGGCGGGGATCGAGCAGGAACTTGGCCCCGGTCTCGATGACCGAGCCGAGATGGCGCGCCGCCAGAAGTGCCGAAATCCGTTTCAGCTCGCGGGCATGGTCGGGCGCGAACGGGTTCAGATGGCCGAAATCGAGGGTGATCGACACTCCGTCATAGCCCGCGTCGGCGATCATCTCGATCGCGTCTTCCAGGGCGTGATGAGCGCAGCCGTTGGTGTTGTAGGCGTAGCGGAGTGTCATGGCTGCTTCGTCCCCTCGGGGAACCCTTCCTGGATGAGCGCCGGTATCGGGACCGGTTGTGTCGAGCCTGGTCCGGCGATCATCCGGTCGAGAAGCTCGAGTACCGCGGCCTTCGGGACGCCGGTTGCGTGGTCGAATGGCGTGAAGACGGTGTCGAACTCGATCGAGCCGAACACGGCCCGGTAGCGGCGTGCCTCGTCCGGCGAAAGCGGGATCTGCTTGTGATAGGCTTTGTGGCACGAAAGTGCGGACAAGGCGCCGGACCGGTCGAAATCGAGTTTCAGCGCATCGCCCACGAACACGGCATGCCGGCGTGCGTCATGCAGGATGGAATGCCCGTCGTAATGGCCGCCGGTATGGTGCAGCACCAGGCCCGGACGGATCTCGTGGCGCTCGTCCCATGGACGTGTCACCCGGAACGCCTTGGTCCATTGCAGATCCTCCTTCTGGATCAGCAACTCGGGCGAGAAGCGATGCTGCAGCTGCCAGAGCGCGCCATAGCCATGCGGGTGCGAGGCCGCGAGCGTGGCGATGCCGCCCAGTTCGGCGATCGCATCGAGGCTCGCGCCGTCATAGAAGGGGGCCGCCTCGAAGGCGACATTGCCGCCGGGTTCGAGCAACAGCCAGCCATGGCTGTCGAGCCCGAAACGCGGGGTGGTCCAGAATTCCCAGACGCCGGAGACAACCTCGCGGCAATGATGCGCGAGATGCGGCGCCAGATCGGCGGGCGTGCGGAAGTCCCAGCCCTCTTCGGGAAGATCGTTGCGCACGTCCGCGCAGATCGGGCAATCGGGAGGCCGGGCGAAATGAACCTGCCAATGTCCGCAGTTGCTGCAGGCGAACGGCGACAACGGCATGCTCAGCGCTCCGTCCGGTCGGCGGCGATGGCGTCGCGCAGCCCGGCGAGAAGGGTCATCGTGCGCAAATCTCGCCCGGCGGTGAATCCGAACGGCCGCAGGCCAAGCAGGTGATCGCCGAAACTGCGGATCTGGGCGATGAAGGGCGAGCAGCCGATGCCTTCGACCGGGATCTCGCGCGCGGGTCCGTCCTTGGTGTGCAGCATCAGGGTGCCGCCGGGCGTCTGCCCCATGGTGTCGGTCAGGGTGATCTGGCCGCGATCGCCGAGGATCTCGAGCCGTCGCCGCGGCAGGAATTCAGGACAGTTATAGGCGACGTGAAGCTGCACCAGAATGCCCGACGCGGTGCGCGCCAAGACGACGGCGCCGTCATCGACACCGCCCGCGCGGGCATAGTCCTGCACACGGCGCTGGCCGAACACGCTGGCCTCGTCGAGTTCCTCTCCAAGCAGCATGGCGGCGAGGTCGAGACCGTGCGGCGCGAGATCGAACAACGCGCCACCGCCCGCCCGTGCCGGATCGATGCGCCAGTTATCGTCCGACCAGCCCGATCCGACCCAGCAGGCATAGACGATGCGCAGGGCCGTGACGCGGCCGACCGCGCCTTCGGCGATCATGCGCGCCGCGTGCCGGTGCGCGGCATGGAAGCGCTGGTCGAACGCGGTGGCATAGAACACCCCATGGCGCCGGCAGGCTTCCACCATGGCGCGCGCGTCATCCGCGTCGAGCGCCATCGGCTTCTCGCACAGCACGGCATGTCCCGCCGCCGAGATGGCCTCGACCAGGACACGATGCACATGGTTGGGAGAAGCGACATACACGGCGTCGAGGCCCGGTGTTTCGAGGAAGCCACCGAGGGCGGTGTGGCGGCGGACCGCGCCGTCGTCCGGCGCCACGCGTTCCAGCGCCGCCGGATCGGGGTCGTACAACGCAACCAGCCTCGCATTGCCGCAGGCGGCGATGGCCGGCGCGCCATAATCGCGGGCAACCCAGCCGCACCCCGCGATGCCCCACCCTACCATCGCGGCGGAAGATCGACATAAGTACGGTTTCGGAACAAACCGGCCACTTCGCCGCCGCCGTCGAATTCGAGCTCGTCGGGTCCGTCCCATTGCAGGGGATAGGTGGCGAGCGCCGCATATTCCTGCTGGTAGC
>CAXTCT010000212.1:0-4444 GCA_964242565.1 uncultured Acetobacteraceae bacterium
GGCGCCCGACGATGAGCGGTTCTTCCGGTCGCCCCGCTGCCGGTCGATCCTGATCCCGGCGCGGCGCGTCGACGGGGATCTCGAGCAGCTGGTAAGGCTCCGGCGCGCGGAGATCGCGGCCTTCCTGCGCATGCCGGCCGCACCCCGTTTCGACCTGCTGCATGCGCAGGACCCGATCAGCGCGCTGGCCCTGTCCGACCTCACGCGCGAAGGCCGCATTCCCGGCTTCATCCGCACGGTGCATCATCTCGATCTGTTCAGGAACGCCAATCTTTCGCTGTGGCAGGACGAGGCGGTGCGTTGTGCAGCACAGCTATTCTGCGTCAGCCGGCTGTGGCAGGCGGAGCTAAGCCATCGTTTCGGGCGGGCCAGCACCGTGATGGGGAACGGCGTCGATACGCACCGCTTCACGCCCGAGCCGGACCTGCGGGATCGCGTGCTGCGCCACCGCCTGCTGCCGCGGGGCGGGCGGATGGTGCTGGCCGTCGGCGGCATCGAAGCCCGCAAGAACACGCTCGGCACGCTGCGCGCCTTCCTGCATGTGATGCATCGGCAGCCTCATCCGGACCTGCATCTGGTGATCGCGGGCGGCGCCACCCTGCTCGACCATTCCCAAACCCACCGCGCCTTCGACCGGATACTTCGCCGCTCGGAGCATGCCGATCGCGTGGTGCTGGCCGGCGTCATCGAGGATGCGGACATGCCGGCGCTTTACCGCAACGCCGCGATGCTCTGCTTTCCCTCCCTGCAGGAAGGCTTCGGCCTCTGCGTTCTCGAGGCGCTGGCCAGCGGCATTCCGGTGATCGCACCGGACGGCGCGCCGTTCGACGAGTATCTGCAGGCCGGCGATGCCATCCTGGCCGATCCGGCCGACGATGTCTCGATCGCGGACGGGATTCTGCACGCCCTGCGGCCGGAGGGCATCGCGCGCGCGCGAAGCCGGGGTCCGATACGCGCGCGGCATTTCGATTGGCGGCATGTCGCGGCCGACCATGTTGTCCAGTACGACCGATTTCAGCCGGAGATGGCGCAGCATGCCTGAGATGCAGTTCCGGATACGCTGGCCGGACGGGTCCGAGTGCCTGTGCTATTCTCCCTCCCTGGTCGTGGAGGAGCATCTTTCCGAAGGAACCAGCTACCTTCTCGCTGACTTCGTCAAGCGCACCGGCATTGCCCTGCAGATCGCCAGCGATCGCGTGCAGCAGAAATACGGCATGCCCTGCTCGCGCGCGATCGGCCAGCTCGCCCAGATCAGGCAGCGCGCCACCTCCTTCACCCATGACGACGCGGCCTCCGTGACCGTGTTGAGGTTCCTCCGATGAGCCATGCCCGACAGAACCATCATGACGTCGTCATCATCGGCGGCGGACAGGCCGGCCTGTCGGCGAGCTGGCAACTCGGCCATCGCGGCATCGACCATGTCGTGCTGGAGGAGCACGCGCCGGCGCATGCATGGAAATCCCAACGCTGGGACAGCTTCTGCCTGGTGACGCCGAACTGGCAATGCACCCTGCCGGGCCACCATTATGCCGGCGATGACCCGTACGGCTTCATGCTTCGCGACGAGATCGTGCGCTACGTCGAGAGTTACGCCGCTTCCTTCGATGCCCCGGTCCGCAGCGGCGTCAAGGTGCTGTCGCTGCAACCCGCCGGACAGAGAGGCTATGTCATCCACAGCTCCGACGGCCCCATCTCGGCCGGGCAGGTCGTGATCGCCACCGGCGGCTATCACGATCCGATCATGCCGTCCTATGCCGCGTCCATTGATCCAGGGATCCTGCAGATCCACTCACAGGATTATCGAAACCCTCAATCGATGCCCGAGGGTGCCGTGCTGGTGGTCGGCACCGGCCAGTCCGGCTGCCAGATCGCCGAGGACCTGCATCTCGCCGGGCGCGAGGTGCATCTCTGCGTGGGCCAGGCTCCGCGCGTGGCCCGCCGGTATCGCGACCGCGACGTGGTCGAGTGGCTGCACATGATGGGATATTATGACATCCCGGTCGACGAACATCCGCTGCGCGAAGGCGTGCGCGACAAGACCAATCACTATGTCACCGGACGGGACGGCGGTCGCGACATCGACCTGCGCCTGCGCGCCACCGAGGGCATGCAGCTCTATGGCAGGCTGACGGACATGCAGGGCACCAGGATCAGCGTCTCGCCCGATCTTGCCCGAAACCTTGATGCCGCCGACGCTGTCGATGCCGGCATAAAGCGCAGCATCGACGCCTGGATCGACAAGAACGCGGTCGAGGCTCCGCTCGAGGCGGCCTATATCCCCCTCTGGAAGCCGGCCGAGGAGCGGCTTTGGCTGGATTGCCGGAAGGCCGGCATCACCAGCATCATCTGGTGCATCGGCTTTCGGATGAATTTCGACTGGGTCGAGGCGCCGGTATTCGACGGCCGCGGCGCACCGCGCCATCATCGGGGCGTCACGGAACAGGAAGGGCTCTATTTCCTTGGCCTGCCCTGGCTCCATAGCTGGGGTTCCGGACGCTTCTCCGGCATTGCGCGGGATTCCGACCATGTCGCAGCCGTCATCGCCGAGTGTCTGCAAGCAAGGCCAGGTTCGGAAGCTTGAGAACCCGCCTCACCGTTTGAAGGCTTCCGCCTCGGTTGCCCAAAGCTCAGGCACGGGGATCCGGGGCCGGCACCTTGCCGGAAGCGCCGTATCAACGCCTCCAGTGTTTGCGGATGTACGTCGTCCAGAACAGACCGCACACTCAGAAGCCCAGCCTGCCGAATCTCGTTGACGTACAGGCGCGGGTCCGGTCACTCCCGCGACACCCTGCCACGCGTTCCCGTGTCCATTGCACCCCGGCTTGCCACGCGGCACGGCTCCCGGGATGGAAATTCGGCCGCGCCCACTTCCAAGGACGGGCGGCGATCGATCAGCCGCCGCGCGGGCAGGTCGATTTCGACCCTTTACTGGGCACGCCGGTTGACGCTTTCGGTGGAAGTCTGCACGACCCGGATTACGGCCTGGCGCAGCTGCAGCACAGCCGTCTCCAGCACCCCTGCTGTCTGCTGCACGGTTACGGCCTGCCTGTCGGTCTCGCCAGCGCCGCCGCGCACGTCGTCGGTGCGTTGCGACAGCCGGTTCGCAGCGCCTGCCGTCTCGCTGACGCTGCGGGCGATCTCGGCGGTCGCGGCACCCTGCTGCTCGACGGCCAGGGCGACCGACGCGGTGATGCTGTCTATCTCGCCGATCATCGTCACCATCTGACCGACCTCGGCGGCGGCATGGGCCGTGGCCTGCCGTACCGCGCTGATCTGGCGGGTGATGTCCTCGGTCGACCGGGCGGTCTGGGCGGCAAGCTGCTTGACCTCGCTGGCGACAACGGCGAAGCCTTTGCCGGCATCTCCGGCGCGGGCCGCCTCGATCGTTGCATTGAGCGCCAGCAGGTTGGTCCGGGCGGCGATGTCGGCAATCATCTCCGCCACGTGTCCGATCTGCTCGGCCTGCTTGGACAAGGCTTCGATGCTGTCGCGCGCGCCACGCCCGGCCACCACGGCTTTCTGTGCCGAGCTGCTCGAATTGGTCACCTGATGCATGATCTCGCCGATCGACGCGGTCAGCTCTTCCGCCGCACTGGCGACGGTCTGCGCCGTGACAAGGGTCTCGTTGGCGACCGATGCCGCCTCGGAAGCGTTCTGGCCGGTGCGTGCGGCGGTAGCCGACATCGCCTTCGCGGTTGCCGACATGTCTCCCGTCAAGGCGCTGACCTTCTCCACGGCCAGTCCCGCCTCGCGCTCGATGGTCTCGGCCATCGTGTTCAGCACTGTTCCACGGCTGGCCTGTTCCGCCGTGCCGTAGGTTTCCAGCAGAATCTCGAGATCGAGCCAGGCGACCTTGTTCAGGGCCGTGCGCAGCGCCAGGCTTTCGGCTTGCTTGCGGCCGCCGAACAGCCGCGCGCCTCGACGGCCGACATGTTCGAGGCCGAGGTCCTTGACGATCCCGTTTATGACGCTCGCGTGGCAGATCGCAACAGCATAGCCAGGTACGTTGAATTCATAGAAAATCGAGGCCAGCGCCTGGGCCGATTCAAGGAAGCCGCCATCAAGCTCGCCGCAGGCCACGCGCTTCCAGTGAGCAACGCGAACCTGATGGACCGCCGGGTTCATCAGCGCGGCCTGCAGATCCGGCCAGCTCGAGAAGGCGCCATGCAGCTGTTCCAGCAAAGCGGGTAGTCGCTGCGCGGCGAAAACCGATTGTTTCTTCAGGAGGGCAATTTCCGCAGAGGTGATAGCGAACGCCTTGAGGCGCCTCTCCTGATCGGCACTGAATGTCATGACGCTGCTTGCCTCTCGACGATGGCTGCCGGATGACGGCCTCGGGCAGGATCATGGGGCAATGGTGATGAAGGAAGGATGAACGGCAGCCAGGCCGAAGACGATCAGCCCGGGTCCTGTCCCCGCGGTTCCTGCCACACCGGTTCCTGCC
>CAXTCT010000213.1:0-4419 GCA_964242565.1 uncultured Acetobacteraceae bacterium
CGGGGTCACGGCCGCGCCGGCCCTGCAGCACGAGCACGCCGTCGGCCGGTGTGAAGCTCACATGCTCCCGGTCGATCACCAGCGTCGAAGGAAGCTGGTCGGGACAATCGCCCTGCAGCGTATGCAGGCGGCCGATCCAACGTCCGCGCAAATCGGGCGCCGCCGCCGCTGGCTGGAGAATGGTCAGGCTCGCGGTCACGACCGTGATCAGCAGGAGCGGCAATCGCATGGCGGGATCCGGGGCTGGTGGCAGGCACAGGGGCCTGATGCCTGTCGCGAGCGACCGATACCAGCCAGCCGACGCCGGCGCACGCATCAAGCCGAGGCTTGCGTGAAGCATGTCCGCCGTGCTGCAAGCCAGCGTCGAGCCTCGTCTTGCCGTCATGTTCCTGGGCCTGACCCGTTGAAAGCATCCGATATGAGCAATCCCCTGGAAGCGATCTTGCACGAGGATCGGGTTCTCATCCTGGATTTCGGCAGCCAGGTCACCCAACTGATCGCCCGCCGCGTGCGCGAAAGCGGGGTCTATTGCGAGATCTGGCCCTATGCCGCCGCCATCGAGCGCATCCGGGCCTATACGCCGCGCGGCATCATTCTTTCTGGCGGACCGTCCAGTGTCCCGCAAGCCGGCTCGCCGCGTGCGCCGGACGAGGTATTCGCCCTCGGCGTGCCGGTGCTCGGCATCTGTTACGGCCAGCAGGTGATGTGCGCCCAGCTCGGCGGCGAGGTGCTGTCGTCGGATCATCGTGAGTTCGGCCGCGCCCATGTCGACATTCTCGAGGATTGCGCTCTGCTGCGCGGCACCTGGCAGCGCGGGGGGCGGGAGCAGGTATGGATGAGCCATGGCGACCGCGTCAGCCGCTTGCCTCCCGGCTTCCGAGCCGTCGGGGTCAGCGAGGGCGCGCCGTTCGCCATCATTGCCGACGAGGGCCGCCGCCTTTACGGCGTGCAGTTCCATCCCGAGGTGGTGCATACGCCGCATGGGTCGGCGCTGCTGCGCAACTTCACCCATGAGGTCGCCGGCTGCCGCGGCACCTGGAGCATGGCCGGATTCCGCGCCATGGAGGTTGCCCGCATTCGCGAGCAGGTGGGATCGGCAAGGGTGATCTGCGGCCTGTCGGGCGGCGTGGACTCGTCGGTGGCGGCGGTGCTGATCCACGAGGCGGTCGGCGAGCAGCTTACCTGCATCTTCGTCGACCATGGCCTGCTCCGTGCCGGCGAGGCGGAGGAGGTGGTCGAAACCTTCCGCGGCCGCTTCAACATCAAGCTGATCCATCGTGAGGCCAGCGAGCTGTTCCTGTCCGCGCTCGAGGGCGTCAACGACCCGGAAGCCAAGCGCAAGACCATCGGCCGGCTGTTTATCGACGTGTTCGACGAGGAGGCGAAGAAGCTGGGGGGTGCGGATTTTCTCGCCCAGGGCACGCTTTATCCCGACGTGATCGAGAGCGTCAGCTTTACGGGCGGCCCGTCGGTGACGATCAAGTCGCATCATAACGTGGGCGGCCTGCCGGCGCGCATGCATATGAAGCTGGTCGAGCCGCTGCGGGAATTATTCAAGGACGAGGTGCGTGTCCTCGGACGCGAGCTCGGCATCCCGCAGAGCATTGTCGGGCGGCATCCGTTCCCGGGTCCGGGGCTTGCGATCCGTATTCCCGGCGCGGCGCTTTCCCGCGAGAGCCTGGAGCTGCTGCGAAAGGCCGACAGCATCTTTCTCGAGGAGATCCGCGCCGCCGGCCTCTATGACACAATCTGGCAGGCCTTTGCGGTGCTGCTGCCGGTTCGCACCGTCGGCGTCATGGGCGACGGCCGCACCTATGACCAGGCATGTGCCCTACGCGCCGTCACCAGCACCGACGGCATGACCGCCGAGGTGTACCCGTTCGACATGAGCTTTCTGAACCGCGTCGCGGGCCGCATCGTCAACGAGGTGCGTGGCATAAACCGCGTCACCTACGATATCACCTCCAAGCCACCGGGGACCATCGAGTGGGAGTAGAGGCCCCCCCCGCGGAGCTGGCCCGGGCGACAGCACCACCGCTGCCTGCCAGCCGCGCGATCTTCCGGCCCGGCAGTTCATGCACGGTGCGCTTGTTGGATGTCTCAATCAGACAATGATGCTGTTTCCGGGGTTGGTGACGCCGGGCAGCTGGATCTGCGCGCCGTCCGAGAGCGAGATCAGCGTCGCGCCGGAACCCGTGGTGACATGCAGATCGGCCGAGACATAGCCGAAAAGCTCGATCTTGTCGGTCGCCGGCTTGAAGCCGTTCAATATGTCGGCTCCGGCCGCGGAACCCTTCACCACGTCATAGGTGGCGGCGCCCGAACCCTCGTTGATGCCGGCCTTGCCGGCGCCGAGGACGATTTGCATCGATCCGCTCCCACCGGTCACGGTGGTCAGGCCGTCGCCGGTGAAGATCAGGCTCGCGCCACTACCGGTGGTGATCGTCGAACTGGTCTGGCCGGCAACCACCAGGAGGTTGCCGCCCTTGCCGTCGACGGTGAGTGCTCCGCTGCCGCCGACGACGGAGTCCGCCCCGGTGGCGCTGCCGGATACAGCCACGGCACCGGCGCCGCCGAAGATCGCATCGCCTCCTTGGGCGTTGACCGTGAGGGTGCCGGCGCCGCCGACGACGGTGTCTCCGCCCGCCGCGCCATCATCGACGACGGTGGTTCCGGCTCCGGTAAAGATCACGCTCGGGCCCGTGGTGCCCCCGTCGATCGTGGTGTGGCCGCCGCCGCCGACGATGGTCTGGCCGGCCACGCTTGCGTTGAGCACGTCATTGCCCAACGCCGAGCCGAAAATGCGGTCGCCGGCGGCGGCGCCGGTAAGCGTGGTGTTCGCACCGCTGGCGCCCTGCGACACCAGGATGTTCGGGCCGGCCGTGCCGCCGATGAAGCCGCCGCCGCCGACACCACCGAATATCGTGGCCGAACCGGTGCCCCCATACACTGAACTTGCCCCGGTTCCACCGATGAAGGTTAATGAACCCGAACTGCCGAGCACGGACACCTGGCCGGCCGAGGCGGTGATGGTGTCGTGGCCGTTACCGGCCTGGACAGCCGTACCCGGTGCCGCCGCATAGACCTGGTTGCCGCCACCCAGCGTGACGATGACCGGAAGTGCGGCAGCGGACAGGAGGTCAGGTTCGGCAGCCACGATCATCGACGCCTCCTGCGTCGTGGCCGCAACGGCTCGATCCTGGAGATCGGTGGAAGACAGAAAGTCGCTCATCTGAAAATCCGTTGCCATCCGCTGCGGTCGAAGGACCAACAATTCCGGTGTCGGCAACAACCTATACCGGTAAGTATCGGCCGTGACCCGATCACGACTTTCCGCTTGACGAGATGTGATCAGCAAGGCTCGCCAGATCCCAGGTGACACCGGGGCAGCCTGGGTCGGGGCCATGATTATTCACTGCCAGATCGGGATCGGGATACGGTCCCCTTTTCGGTCTACCAGGTGTGGTTGCTGAACGTCCGTCGAACGACTTGCCGAGCTCCGGCGCCGATCGTCTGTGTGGCCCGAGAGCGATGACATAGAGCAGCAGCGGAGTCGCCAGGATCGAGCCGCCGCCGCCGAGCAGCCCAAGTGCCAAGCCGACGAAACCGCCGCAGAGGACCGCCAGGAGGGGCTCCAGCAAGGACATCGAGCCGTGGCCTAGCGCGACCGCTGGTCGTGTAGCAGCATCCCGATCAGCATCGCCACCACGAACAGCAGGCTCTTGGGCTGACTCAGCGACAGCGACGCCAGCGCCGGGCCTGGACAGAAGCCCGACAGGCCCCAGCCGATTCCGAACAGCCCGGCGCCCAGGATCAGGGGACGGTCGATCCTGGTCCTGGTCGGCAGGTCGAAACGCCCGGCCAGAAGCGGCCGTATCATGCGGCGTGAGACCATGACGCAGAGGGTCGATACCGTGACCGCGCCGCCTAGCACAAAGACCAATGTCGGGTCCCAGCGCCCGGCGAGATCCAGGAAGCCGAGCACGCGGGTAGGGTCCATCATTCCCGACAAGGCAAGACCCACGCCAAACAGGATGCCCGACAGCAGGGCGGCACCGATCCTCATGACGCGCCGCCGGGCAAATGGCGGACCACGAACACGGCCAGGAAGGCGGTCGCCATGAAGGTGCCGACCGCGGCGAAGGAGCGCTTCGATAATCGTGCCAGTCCGCTGACGCCGTGGCCACTGGTGCAGCCCGAGCCGAGCCGGGTGCCGAACCCGACCAGCAGGCCGGCGCCGATCAGCACCGGGATCGAAACGCTGATCCGCATCGTGACCGACCGGCCAGTGACGAGCTCGAGCAGCAAGGGGCCAATGAGCAGGCCAACCACGAAGGCCGTCCGCCATCCGGTGTCACCGTCCGGGCGGCCGAGCAGCCTTGCCGCGATGCCGCTGCAGCCGGCAACCCGGCCGATCGA
>CAXTCT010000214.1:0-4395 GCA_964242565.1 uncultured Acetobacteraceae bacterium
GCTTCCCAAGGGTGCGGCGTTCCTCGATCACGCTGGCCAGCCGGTTGGGTACTTCCGCCGGCGGTACGCGCAACAGGCCGGCGGCCTGACCCAGCCGCTGCTCGGCGAGTGCCACGACCTGTTCGGCGGCACGGCCGGTGACCGCCTCGATGCGTCGCACACCGGATGATACCCCGCTTTCGGAGATGATCCGGAACAGGCCGATATCCCCGGTGCGGGCAACATGGGTGCCGCCGCAAAGCTCGATCGAGTAGGCCGGGCGGGAGAAATCGCCCATTTCCGGCGCCCCCATCGAGACCACGCGCACCTCGTCGCCGTACTTCTCGCCGAACAGGGCCATCGCCCCTTGCCCGACCGCCTGTTCGGGGCTCATCAGGCGCGTGGTGACCTCGCTATTCTCGCGTATCCGGTCATTGACCTCGGCTTCCACGAAGGCGAGGTCGGCGGCATCGATCGGCCGGGGCTGGCTGACGTCGAAGCGCAGCCGGTCGGATGCGTTCAGGCTGCCCTTCTGGGTCACGTGCGTGCCGAGGCGGCGGCGCAGCGCCTCATGCAGCAGATGCGTCGCCGAGTGATGCGCGCGGATGTTCCGGCGCCGGGAATGATCCACCGTCGCGGTCACCGGCATGCCTCGCCTTGCCACCCCGGACACGATGCGCCCGGAATGGACGAAAAGCTCGCCGAGTTTTTTCTGCGTGTCGGTGATCTCGATGACCAGTCCGGGAGCGGCGATGCGGCCGGTATCGCCGACCTGGCCGCCGCTTTCGGCATAGAAGGGCGTCTGGTTGAGCAGCACGCCGACCGTCTCCCCCATCGACGCGCTGTCGCGTATCTCGCCGCCTGCGATCAGCGCCGTGATCTCGGCATCCGCCTGCTCCGTGGCATAGCCGAGGAACTCGGAGCTGCCGAACTGCTCGCGCAGCTCGAAATAGACCTGCTCGGTGGCGGCCTCTCCGGATCCCGACCAGGCCGCGCGCGCCCGCTGGCGCTGGGCCGACATCGCCGCTTCGAACCCGGCGAGATCCACCGACTGGCCGCGCTCGCGCAACGCGTCCTGGGTGAGGTCGAGCGGGAAGCCGAACGTGTCGTACAGCCTGAAGGCGACCTCACCGGGCAGCGGCGCTCCCCGGCCCAGGCGGGCGGTCTCCTCGCCGAGCAGGGACAGCCCGCGTTCGAGCAGCGCCTTGAAGCGATCCTCCTCGAGACGCATGGTCTCGCGTATCAGCTTCTCGGCCTGGCCGAGTTCGGGATAGGCCGCACCCATCTGCCGCACCAAGGCCGGCACCAGCCGGTAGAACACCGGCTCGGTGGTGCCCATCAGATGCAGATGGCGCATCGCCCGGCGCATGATCCGGCGCAGCACGTAGCCGCGGCCGTCCCTGGCCGGCAGCACCCCGTCGGCGATCAGGAACGAGGCCGAGCGCAGATGGTCGGCGACGACGCGGTGGCTGGTCTTGAACGGGCCGTCCGGGGCCTGGCCGGTGGCGTCCGCCGAGGCCATGATCAGGGCGCGCAGCGTGTCGGTGTCGTAATTATCCTGCTTGCCCTGGAGGATGGCGGCGAAGCGCTCGAGGCCCAGGCCGGTATCGATCGAGGGCCGTGGCAGCGGCGTGCGGGTGCCGGGCGGGTCCTCGAAATACTGCATGAAGACCAGGTTCCAGATCTCGACGAAGCGGTCGCCATCCTCGTCGGGCGAGCCGGGCGGGCCGCCCGGCACATGCTCGCCATGGTCGTAGAAGATCTCGGAGCAGGGTCCGCAGGGTCCGGTGTCGCCCATGCGCCAGAAATTATCCGCCGTCGGGATGCGGATGATGCGGCTCTCGGAAAGGCCGGCGATGGCTTTCCAGAGCCGGGCCGCCTCGTCATCCTCGGCATAAACGGTGACCAGCAGGCGATCCGGCGACAGGCCGAATTCGCGGGTGATCAGCTTCCAGGCCAGCTCGATGGCGAGCGGCTTGAAATAATCCCCGAACGAGAAATTGCCCAGCATCTCGAAGAAGGTGTGATGCCGCGCGGTGTAGCCGACATTGTCGAGGTCGTTATGCTTGCCGCCGGCACGGACCACTTTCTGCGCGGTCGTGGCGCGACGGTAGGGCCGCGTCTCCTGTCCGGTGAACACATTCTTGAACTGCACCATGCCGGCATTGGTGAACAGCAAGGTGGGATCGTTTCGCGGCACCAGCGAGGAGGAGGCCACCACCTGGTGTTCGTGGGCGGCGAAATAATCGAGGAAGGCGGCGCGGATGTCGTTGCTTGTGACGGAGGGGCTGGTGGGCATGGCTATTCCCTAGCGGAACACCAGCCGGCGAGACAGGGTGAAATTAAAGAACATCCCCGCGACGGTCCCCGCCACCAGAGCCAGGACCGGGTGGATGTTGAACAGCGCCACGGTGTAGACCAGGATCAGGGCGGTGCCGCGGTTGAGCAGGAACCCCAGCGAGTTCGCCGCCAGGAAAACGCCCCATTGGCGCAGCATGCTGCCGGCCGAACCGGTGCCGCGGAAGGTCCAGAGCCGGTTCATCAGCCAGTTCATCGAGGCGGCCACGAAATAGGCCAGGATCATCGCCCCGGTGAGGCCGATGACATGGCGCATCGACAGCACCGTCGCGGTGTCCCAGCCGAAACCGAGCGTGCCGACGATGCCGAACCGCAGAAACTGCGCCGCGAGCTTGTGCCGGGCGGGAGAAAGCCTGAACAGGCCCAGGATCGGCACCGAGCCGGGCCTGGTGCCGGGCGAAGGCAGAACGGGAGGCTCGAGGGTGGGCAACGTGTCCGCGGCGTTGAGATCCATGCTTCGGCCTTCCCGTTTCCTACCAAGCTGCCACGCCGAGCGGTCCATGTGCGTCGCCGGCTCGCACCTCGGCCGGATACGCGTGCTGCTCCCTTATACCGTTGTTCGAGGCCGTTCGTTACGCGAAACGACAAGGGGCACCTTTCGGTGCCCCTTTCGTTACGCCTCGAGGCAGGAGATCAGTGCAGGATGATCTCGACGCGACGGTTCTGCGGCTCGCGGGTGTCCGGTCCGGTCGGCACCAGCGGGTGGGTCTCGCCGAAGCCCTGGGTGTCGATGGCCGTCGCCGGCACGCCGTCGCGGATCAGCTCTGCCTTCACGCTCTGGGCGCGGCGGATCGAGAGACCCTGGTTGTAGCGCTCGCCACGGGGACCGGGGTGGGCGGCGGAGTTGTCGGTATAGCCGTTGACCTCGATGCGGGTGGTCTGCACCCGGGTCGAAGCCTGTGCCGCTTCGGCGATGATCTCGCGGGCGCGGCCGGTCAGGTCCGAATGATCCCAGTCAAAGAACACCAGGTAGGTGCGTGCGGCGGCAGGCAGCGCCGGCCGCGACACCGCGGCCGCAGGGGGCGCGGCCGGACCGGGCGGGTTGAACTCGTAGCGCAGCCCGACCAGGAAGCTGTGGTTGTAGTCCGAGGTGATGTCGACGTTGCCGCGTGCGACGCCCTGCGCACGCCGGCCGAAGCTGCCCTGCGTGCCTGACGAGCCGGCGTTGAACTGCTCCGGGCCGAGCACGCTCATGAAGCGGTACTCCGCTGTCAGCGACAGGCCTGGCAGGTAGGAGACCGGGAAGGCGGTGCCGAAGATCCCTTGGTAGGCCACGTTGCCGTAGGTGCCGCTGGCGCTCTCCGCGAAGTTCGCGTTGGTGGCGATGGCCTGCACGTGGTCCCAGCGAGTCCAACTGTAGCCGGCGCCGGCGCCGAAATACGGGTAGATCCAGTTGAAGCCGATATCCATGTCGAACAGGGCGTTGACCATGACGCCGTAGTTCTGCTGCTCGCCGCCGGCGCGCGTGGGATAGGGTGTGCCAAGGAAGTGCTGCACGCCGTTGTAACGCCATGCGCCCTCTGCCTCCAGGCGCAGACCGTTGCCGAAGCCGTAGCCGACGCTGCCGAGGGCTGCGGCGCCGACGTCGAAACGCTCCTTGCCGCCCGGGAACTCCGGCGACAGACGCACGGTCTCATCCTGCAGCAGGTTCCCGCCGCCGCCCGCGCCGACATACAGGCCGCTCACCGGCTGCGCGGACGCGGCCCCGGCCAACAGGAACGGCGCGCCGAGAACGGTTGCAGACACCAGGGCAACGCGCAGCCTCATCAGAACTCTCCAGTGGTCAATCCGGCACCACACGCCTCGGTGATCCTGCGGTAACGTGGCGGATCGCATTCGGCCACACCAGGAGATTGTCGCCACCGTGTTTTCATTGTTTGTGGCCACGCCGCCACAGCACCGAACGAGGAAGGGCGCCGCACGGCGCCCTTCCGGTCTCTTGGCCGGCGCAGGAACAGGCCCCGCACCCGGGGGCCGCTCCACCCGCCGCACGAGGGTCGCGATCAGTGCAGGATGATCTCGACGCGCCGGTTCTGCGGCTCGCGCACGCCCTTGGCG
>CAXTCT010000215.1:0-4379 GCA_964242565.1 uncultured Acetobacteraceae bacterium
CGCCTTCCAGACGGACATCGCCGCCGGTGATGCCGACCGCACAGGCATAGGTGCCGCATTCGATGCGGTCGGGCAGGATCGCATGCGTGGCGCCGTGCAGCCGGGGCATGCCCTCGATGGTCAGCTTGTCGGTGCCGACGCCCTCGATGCGGGCGCCCATCGCGACCAGGCAGGCGACCAGGTCGCCGATCTCGGGTTCGCGGGCGGCATTGACGATCTCGGTGCGGCCGTCCGCGAGGCTCGCCGCCATGAGCAGGTTCTCGGTGGCGCCGACCGAGGCGACCGGCAGGACGATGCGTGCGCCGCTCAGGCCGCGCGGGGCACGGGCATCGACATAGCCGCCCTCGAGCCTGATCTCGGCTCCCATGGCCTCGAGTCCCGTCAGGTGGAGATCGACCGGACGTGTGCCGATGGCGCAGCCGCCGGGCAGCGAGACGCGGGCCTCGCCGCAGCGGGCGAGCACCGGCCCGAGCACCAGGATCGAGGCACGCATTTTCGAGACGATTTCGTAGGGCGCTTCCGTGCAGGTGATGTCGCCGCCGATCGAGAGGGCGGAGCGGTCGTCGCCGACATCCTCGACCGCAAGGCCGAGCCGCGACAGCAGCTCCGTCATCGTCGTGATGTCGTCGATGCGCGGCATGTTGGTCAGCACCAGCCGCTCGGAGGTCAGCAGACCGGCGGCCAGCAGCGGCAAGGCCGCGTTCTTGGCGCCGCTGACGCGAATGGTGCCGAGCAGCGGGTTGCCGCCGCGAATAAGGAAGCGGTCCATCAGGTTCGGTCTCTCGCTTTGGCGGTGACGGGCGGGCTCGTGGGCGGGCTACATCCTGGGCGTGGCCACGCCGCGCTGGCCCATGTATTTCCCGGCCCGGTCGGCATAGCTGACCTCGCACGGACCGGCTCCCTGCAGGAACAGGAATTGGCAGATGCCCTCGTCGGCATAGATGCGGGCAGGCAAAGGCGTCGTGTTGCTGATCTCGATGGTCACCTGGCCCTCCCATTCGGGTTCCAGCGGGGTCACGTTCACGATGATGCCGCAACGAGCATAGGTCGACTTGCCCAGGCAGATCACCAGCACGTCGCGCGGGATGCGGAAATACTCGATGGTGTGGGCCAGCGCGAAGCTGTTCGGCGGGATGATGCAGACCGGAACGTTGCGGCTGACGAAGCTGTCGGCGCTGAAATCCTTGGGATCGACGACCGCGCTGTCGACATTGGTAAAGATCTTGAATTCGCGGGCGACGCGGGCATCGTAGCCGTAGGACGACAGCCCGTAGCTGATGACGCCGTCGCGTCTCTGGCTCTCGACGAAGGGCTCGATCATCGCGCGCTCTACCGCCATGTGTCGGATCCAGCTATCGGGCATCACCGGCATCGGCGGACTTCCTTGATTGCCCGCGCGCGCGGCGATGCGACGCGGAATGCAAGCGCATCCCTAGACGGCAATCGGTGCGGACCGCAATGCGGATATCGTAACGGCCGCCTCGGCGCGCGGGACTCTAGGATTGCTCTGGTCCTTCAGGGGCAAGAGGTCGTCCGGGGACAGGATCCGGCGGGGTGGCCTGGCCACGGGCCCGTGTCTGTTGCTTGCGCCGGCGCAGGTTTTCGCGCAGGGCGGCAGCCTGCCGGTGCTGGCGCGCCTGTTCGCCGGTCTTGATTTTCCCGGCCGGAAGTTTGGCTTGGTCGGCGTCACCGGGCGCTTCGTCAGACGGAGCCGGCTTGGCTGGATCGGTGGGTTGGAGCATGAGATCTCGCGGACCGGATGGTGCTGTCACAGGGAATCGAACCCTGGACCTCCTCATTACCAATGAGGTGCTCTACCGCTGAGCTATGACAGCATCGATGCTCGGGATGGCCGCTTCCTAGCTTCTCGATCAGACGGGCGCAAGAGAATCCACGCCATAGCCCTTGAGGAACAGGCGGACCGCTCCCTCGACAACCAGCTCGATGTCTTCCGGAGTGGTCTCGGCGACGATCTGCAGGAAGCGGCGGGTCGCGATCCGGGTCTGGCAGAGGGCGAGGAACTGGTCGGCGGCAAAGGCCGGATCCGGAACCTCGAGCCGTCCGGCCGCAACCTGTCCAACGATCCAGACCCTCATATACTCGGTGGCCCGGCAGGGACCGGCCTTCCAGAACACGGTGGACAAATGCGGGAACTTGCTGGCCTCGGAAACGGCGATCCGGTACAGCACCAGACTGCCCGGTGACAGGATCATCTCGATCATGCGCAATGCGATGGCACGCAGGGCGGCGGCCGGATCGTCTTCGTCCTGCGCCTGCTGGAACATGTTGGCCAGCGTCACGGCCGCCATCTGTTCGATCAGGACCGCGAACAACATGGATTTGCTGTCGAAATAATTATACAAGGTGCCTTTCGAGACACCTGCTTCGAGGGCGATGCGCGACATGCTGGCGCCTTCGTAGCCGCACTGGGTGAAGACCAGTTCCGCACCATGAATGATCTGCTGGCGTTTCACCGCTGAACTTTCGTCATGGCCGGCCACTTCGGTGTCTCCTTCCGCTTTGGGTTTTCATCCAGGAACAGCCGGTGTCCTGTACATTGACGATCAGAGCAAAGCGGATAGGTTGTCAACGCTGACCGAACGGGTCGGTCAGCGGTCGAGGGGTCGCCGCGTGCCGAGCAGAACCATCACGCCGGCGGCGCTGGCCCCGCTCATCCTGCTGTCCACGCTGCTCGCGACAGGCTGCTCGGTCGGCCCGAACTACAAGCAGCCGAACCTATGGTCGCCCGCGAGCTGGCTCGGCTTCAGCCCGCATGGGCCTGCCTCGGCCGGCATTGATGCGTCTGCCAGCGACCACAAAACCAGCTCCGCCAGCCTTCCGGTTGCCAGCCTTCCGGTCGGGAGCCCTCCGGATCCGCGCTGGTGGGACCAGTTCAACGACAGCGAGCTGACATCGCTGGAGGGGCGGGTGGCGCGCGAAAATCTCGACGTGCGGCTGGCGACCATCCGCCTGGTCGAGAGCCGGGCGGAATTGCGCGAGGCGGCCGCGTCCCAATATCCGTCGCTGACCGGCAGGGCGGGCTATACGCGCCAGCAGATCAGCTCGAAGGAGATCGAGCGCGGCCTGCAGGATGGGGTCAGTTCGGGGGCGCTCAATTCGCTGATCGGCAATTCCAGCGTCAACGGCATCCGCCAGGAGGTGGGGTCGCTGAAGGTGCCGCCGGTCGAGACCTGGCAGGACGGCATCGATGCGACCTGGGAGCTGGACCTGTGGGGACGCGTGCGGCGCTCGGTGGAAGCGGCCGGAGCGACCCTGCAGGCGTCCGAAGAAGACCGGCGGTCGACGATGATCGCGCAATTCGCCGAGATTGCGCGCGACTACATGACGCTGCGCAGTCAGCAGGCGCAGCTCGCCATCCTGCATGACAATCAGCGTGTGGCGCAGCAGTCGGTGGAGCTGACCCGGGAGCGTTTCACCGGTGGCCTGACCACGGAGCTGGACGTCGAGAACGCGGTGTCTCAGCTCGACAGCGTGAACGCCCAGGTTCCGGACGCGGAGCAGCAGATCGCCGTGCAGATCAACGCGATCGGGATGCTGCTCGGGGAGCCGCCGCAGGCTTTGCGTGCGGAGCTGGAAACGGTGGCGGCCATTCCTCCGGTGCCGCTGCGGGTGCCGGTCGGGGTGCCTTCGGAACTGGCGCGACGCCGTCCGGATATTCGCGAGGCGGAAGCGCAGCTGCATTCCGCGACCGCGAATGTCGGTGTCGCGGTGGCGGCATTCTATCCCCGCGTCACGCTGAGCGGGGCGTTCAATTTCGAGTCTCTGTCGCTCCGCGATCTCGGTTTCTGGAGCGCGCGCGCCTGGAATTTCGGCCCCTCGATCAGCTTGCCGATCTTCCAGGGCGGTCAGCTCCGCGGGCAGTTGCAGCTCAACGAGGCGCGCCAGCAGGAGGCCGCGGTCAGCTATCAGAGAACGGTGCTGCGGGCCTGGCAGGACGTCGACAACGCGCTGACCGCCTACGGCTCCGAGCAGCGCAAGCGGGACGCGCTGGAACGGGAGGTGCATGCCTACCAGCGGGCGCTGGATCTGGCGCGGGAGCAATATGCCAGCGGGCTGCAAAGCTTTCTGAACGTGCTGGAGGCGGAGCGTGGGCTGTTCAACGCCCGTGGACAGTTGGTCAGCAGCACCGCGACGGTGTCGAGCGATCTGGTCCAGCTCTATAATGCCTTGGGCGGCGGATGGGAGACCGCCTTCCCCGAAGCCCCTGGAACCGCGGCCTCGGGGTCACGCAAGCGGGTTCTGTAAGGAAAATGCTGGGCTGCGACGTTTTTTCGATTGACCCTGGAGCGAGGTGAGCCTAAACCCCCCTCTCACTGCGGCGGCCCTGAAAAAACCTCTTGGCTTTTTCTGTTTGGTTC
>CAXTCT010000216.1:0-4353 GCA_964242565.1 uncultured Acetobacteraceae bacterium
CAGGATACGCTGGCACACTCCACAGGGGTGTCGCGCAGCGCGGTCGCGCAGTGGGAAACCGGGCGGGCGGGCCAGATGGCCGGCAAGCTGCGGCGCATCGCCGAGGCCCTCGGCGTGTCGGTGAGCATGCTCAAGGAAGGCTGGGAGGGGCTTGCGACCGACAGCGTGCTTTCCGCCGAGGAGATGTCGTTGCTTCGCCTGTTCCGTCGCTGTCCGGCCGAGGACAGAATGGTCCTGATGCATGTCGCCCAGAAGCTTGCCGCCAATCCTGTGGCCGAGGCGGATGCCGGCGCCTAAATTTAGGGGCCTGAATTTAGGGCCGCCTGAATTCGGGGCGGCCGCCGACACCGGCCGCTGGGCCATCGCATAAACCCATGCAGCCGGATCCATGCTGGCGCGTTGTCTGACCGGCAACAGGAGATCGCGATGAGCGCCGCCAGAGGCAGCGAGCTGACCTCGCTCGCACCGGATATGCAAAGCCTTAACGCCGCGTCGCTCGGGGCGCTGGAACGGGCACTCGAACAGGTCGAGGCCGGTCGTGGCGTGCTCGTCCGATTGGCCGACCTGATGGGGGGCGCGGTTGGCCAGGTCACCCGCCTCGGCATGCGCGGCCTCGGACTGGCGCCGGCGTTGCAGCTCAAGCTCCAGGGTATCGGCGAATCCGCCATAACCCGCGCGTTCGACCTCGCCGTGGTCGGCCTGAAGGCCCCGGTGGAGCCCGACCCGGATCCCATCGGGTTCAGCGAAGGCCCTTCCGACCAGCGCTGGCGCGATCGGGTGGTCCAGGCGGCGGTGGCGGCGTCCGGAGCGATCGGTGGTTTCACCGGCCTGGCGGGCCTGATCCCGGACATCGGTTTCACCACCTTCACCATCATGCGCGAGATCGCCCGGATCGCGCGGGAGGAAGGCGAGGATCTGTCCGACATCGAGGGCCGCAATGCCTGCCTCGAGGTGTTCGCCTTCCGCTCGTTCGACGCCAGCGAGGAACAGAGCGAGATCGGCTATTTCTCCGCCCGGGCGGTGTTGCGCGGCCGGCCGGTGGTGATGCTGCTGTCCGAGGTGTCCTCGCATTACGGGCTGGCCCTGTCGCGGAAGGTCGCCTTGCAGATGATGCCGGTGGCAGGCGCCTTATGCGGCGCTTCGCTCAATGCCGCCTTCCTGGCCCATTACCGGGCCCTGGCCAGGGCGCATTTCACGATCCGCCGTCTGGAACGCAGCCATGGCGCTCGGGTCGTGCGCGAGGCGGTGGACACCATCCGGCTCGATCTCGCCCAGAAGCCGGCAGCCCAGAAGCCGGCAGGCTGAGCCCGCGGCCTAAGCCGGTAGCCTGCCTTCCCGCCTGATCCAGTCCGCGGTGTCCCTAAGGCCGGTTTCCCATTCGACGCGAGGCTGCCAGCCGGTCTCGCGTCGCAGACGGCTGCTATCGAGGATATTGACCGGCACATCCGCCCGGCGCCCCTCGCGATGCAGCAGACGGGGGACGCAGCCGGTGATCCGGGCGGCGTCCCGGAGCACCTCGGCGACGCTGCGGCCGACCCCGCTGCCGACGTTGAACACCCGGCCGGGCCCGTCATGGTCCAGGCAGGCGAGCATGGCCGCGACGACATCGTCGATATGGATGAAGTCGCGCACCACCGCGCCGTCGCCCCAGATCTCGACAGGCTCGCCAGCCAGCAGCCGCTGCAGCAGGGCGGCGACCAGCCCCTGGCCGCGATGCGCGTCCTGGTAGCGTCCGTAGGCGTTGGCGATGCGCAGGCTGCGCGACTCCAGCCCATAGAGATGCCGGTAGAGAGACAGGTACCGCTCCACGACGAGCTTGCCGATGCCGTAGGCCGAGATCGGCTCCGCCGGCGCCTCCTCGCGCACCGGCAGGCTGCCGGTGATGCCGTAGACGGTGCCGCCGGACGAGGCGAACACCAAACGCCTGACCTGCTGGCGTCGGCAGGCTTCCAGCAGGCGCACCTTCGCGGGCAGCCCGTCCGCGACGATCTGCGCGGGATTCTCGTTCGAGCTGTTGGGCAGGCCGGCGCCGATCAGGTCGAACACATGGGCATGACCCTCGACCAGGGCGTCGAGGGAGTGGCTGGCCTCGAGGGTGCCGCTGACCCAGCCGAGGCCGACGAGCGCCGCCGGTGGCGATGGGGCGCGACCGAAGCCGGTGACCGCAACGCCCTGCGCGCGCAGGGCAAGGCAGAGGTTGGTGCCGATGAAGCCACCCGCGCCGAGGACCAGGCAAGGTCCTGTCATGCACGCGGTTTCGCGTCGCGCGTGCGCAGGCGCAGCCAGGGGTGGCGCTCCTCAATGAATGCCACCATCGCGCGCTTGTTGACGGATTGCTCGGTGATCACGTTGACCATGGAACTGCCGTGGACGCGGTATTCGGCCAGGATCTCGGGTGCCGCGATGCCGAACTGGCCGAGCTCGACCAGGTTGAGCCAGAGGTCGAAATCCTCCCAGCCCATCGCGTCGCGCCGCACATAATAGCCTCCCGCCGCGGCCCAGGCCCATTTCGCGACCATCGCCATCGCATCGATATAGTTGCCGGTCCGCAGCCGCGCCGGCTCGAACGGATGCTCGCCCATGACGATGTCCGAGGCGCCGAACTGCCGGATGCGGGGATAGGCGAAGGCCGCCTGCGGGACCTCGCGAAGGGCGGCGAGCAAGGTGGCGCAGGCGTCGGGGAGCAGCCGGTTGTCGGAGTCCAGCGCCATCAGCCAGGGGGTCTCGGCGGCATCGAACACCACGTTGCGGGCCCCTCCGAGGCCGGCATTGGCCAGCGTGCGCAGGATGCGGATGCGGTTGAAACGGTGGCCGTGGCGCTTGGCCCATTCGATTACCAGCGGCACCGACTGGTCGGTGGAGCCGTCATCCACCACGGCGAGATCGAGAGGATCGAGGGTCTGGGCCAGCACGGAGTCCAGCGCTTCCAGGATGTAATGCTCATAATTGTAGGACGTCATCACCACGGTGACTTCCGCCTCGCCGAGCCGGTCCTGGGCGAACAGCAGCTCGCTGTCCGGCACCTCGGGGAGGGAGCGCTGCAGATAGGCGCCGCGTCGCAGGCCAAGCTCGAAGCGCCGCGCCACGTCCGGGCTGCTGGCCGAACTGCCCGAGGGGTCCGGATCGAGTGCCCCGAGCAGGCCGCCGGCCAGTTCCGCCTGACGCCAGGGGCCGAATTTCCACAGCGCGTCGTGATAGGCGTCGCGGGCCATGCGCGCGCGCAGCGCCGGGTCGTCGATCAGCCGCAGCAATCTCTCCTCCCACTGCGCGTCGCCCTCGGCGAGCAGTCCGGTGACGCCCTCGCGCACCGCGCGGCGATAGGGTCCGGTCGGACTGGCCACGGTGGCGGCGCCAGCCAGGGCGGCCTCGAAATATTTCAGCTCGCTCTTGGCTTCGCAGAACACATTGCCCGGCTCGAGCGGACAGAGCGAGATGTCGAACCGGGCCAGTTCCGCCGGCAGCACGGCGAGCGGCACCATGTCGCGCCACTCGATCTGGGGGGACAGGTCGGCGAGTTCGGGGAACTCCTCCATCTGCAACAGGCTGCGGTGGTTGTCGGCCTCGCGGAACAGCACCAGCAGCGCCAGCGGCCGCGCCTTCAGCACCCGTGCCAGCGCCGGCGCCGCAAGGGCGAAATCCTTCTGGTGCGTGCGGGTGCCGCCGGCATAGCCGAGCCGCACATGGCCGTCGTCGCCAGCCTCGATGCGGTGGCGCCGGGCATAGCGGGCGCGCCGGTGGGTCGCGAGATCGAAACTATTCGGCAGCACATGCACGACATCGTGCTGATGGCGCATCTGGGCCGCCAGCTCCTCGGTGGTCGCGATACAGAAATCCGCCGCAACCAGGGTCCGCAGCATGGCGCTGAAATAATTCCTGGTCTCGCCCTCGGTGGTGCCGATGGTACGGATCCCGTCGATGATCTCGATGCGCGCGAGCTCCGGCCTGGTCATGAGGTCGTCGATGTCGAAGGCGACCCGGGTGCCGGCCTCGTGGGCCAGGCGGACCATGGTCTCGACATGCGGGCTCATGGTGGCGCGCCACAGCACCAGCAGGTCCGCGCGGGCGAGGTTTTCCGGGTTGACGTCGATCAGGTCGACGATCTCGGTCTCGTAGCCGGCGGCGCGGCAGGCGTCGGCATTGCGCGCACACCGGTAGATCGCGCCGGGCGTGCCCGGCTCGCCGACCACGAACAACAGGCGGCGGATGCGGCGCCACTGACCCGGCGCGCGCACCGCCGGAAGAACGACATCGGAGGCGGGCGCCATGACGGGTTCGGGCGGCGGCTCCGGCTCGGGTTCCCATCGCAGTTCCAGCATCGGCACGGGAGCGGGCACGGGGTGCGGCCCAGCCTGA
>CAXTCT010000217.1:0-4349 GCA_964242565.1 uncultured Acetobacteraceae bacterium
AGCAGGCGGCACGGCTTGGCCGGCGGCAGGACGCCGAACAGCGGCACCACGAGCTTCGGCGGCGGCGGGAGGCGATGGAGACCCAGATCGCCGAGATGCGCGGCGCCCTGGAGGCCAAGGAAGCGGAAGCCCGCCGGCTGCTGGTCGAGGAGGATGCCCGCGAGGCTGTGCTCGAGAGCCACCGGACCGCCGTCACGGCCTGGCGGAGCGACATGAAATGAACGATATCAAGAAGGCGCCCGTTGAAGCAATGCCACAGGGCGACCAGGATCACTACCAGCTGCGGCTCTATGTCGCCGGCCAGACAGCCAAATCACTCGCCGCGATGGCCAACCTCAAGCGGGTCTGCGACGAGCATCTGGCCGGCCGTTACAACGTCGAGGTGGTCGACCTGCTGCTCAATCCGAAGCTCGCGGCAGGCGACCAGATACTCGCCATTCCGACCCTCATCCGGCGTCTCCCCGCGCCGCTGAAGCGGATCATCGGCGACCTGTCCGATACCGAGAAAGTGCTGGTGGGCCTCGATGTCCGCGCCAGGGTCAGGGGATCTTGAACGATCCGGCGCCCAGACCGTTGGGCTCCAGACCGTCCGGCTATTGCCTGCGGCTGTTCGTGGCCGGCAACACGCCGCGCTCCCAGCGCGCCATCGGCAACCTGCGCCGCTTGTGCGATGAGCATCTCGGCGCGGTGGTTGTCGAAATCATCGACATCTACCAGCAACCGGAGCTTGCGGTGCAGGACCAGGTGGTGGCGGCGCCTACCCTCGTGAAGCTGGCCCCCTTGCCGCTGCGGCGCATCATCGGCGAGCTGGCCGACGAGCAGCGCGTGCTGCGGGCGTTCGATCTGCCGACGCGACCCGATGCGCACTGATCCCCGGACCGCCCCGGGGTTCGACGCGATGCAGGCCCTCGAGGAATGCCGGCAGCTGGTCCGGGATCTCGAAGCCCGGCTGGAAGAAAGCGAAGACACGCTGGAGGCGATCCGGCGCGGCGAGATCGATGCCATCGTGATGCATGACGCCTCGGCCACGCACCGGGTCTATACGCTGGACAATGCCGACCGGCCGTACCGGCTGCTGATCGAGCAGATCCAGGAAGGGGCGGTGACGCTGACCGCGGACGGCACCGTGTTCTACTGCAACCAGCGACTGGGCGAGATGCTCGGCGTGCCGCAGGAACAGGTCATCGGGCACAAGCTGCAGCCGTTCTTCCGGGCAGGCGACGTCGATGCCTTCGAGCGGCTGGTCGATACGGCCCGGCATGGCCGCGCCAGTGGCGAGTTCACCCTCCGGCAGCCGGGAGACATCCAGCTTCCGGTCTATGTCTCGCTGAGCCGCCTACAGAGCGACCATGGCGGGGCCCTACTATGCGGCGTACTGGCCGACCTGACGCAGCAAAAGCTGCATCTGCGCGAGCTGTCCGAGGCCAATGCGCTGCTCGTGGCCGAGAGCATGCAGCGCGGGAGGGTCGAGGAGGCCTTGCGGCAGAGCCAGAAGATGGAAGCCGTCGGCCAGTTGACCGGAGGCCTGGCGCACGACTTCAACAATCTCCTGACCGGCATCACCGGCAGCCTGGAGTTGATACGCAACCGGGTGGCGCAGGGGCGCATCAGCGAGCTGGGGCGGTATGTCGATGCGGCGATGACCTCGTCGGATCGTGCGGCGGCGCTGACGCACCGGCTGCTGGCGTTTTCGCGGCGGCAGACGCTGGATCCGAAGTTGGTGACGGTGAACCGCCTGGTCGCCGGCATGGAAGAACTGCTGCAGCGCACGGTCGGGCCGATGATCGCCATCGAGACGACGCTGCCCGCAATGGTCGGCTCGATCCTGTGCGATCCCAACCAGCTCGAGAGCGCGCTGTTGAACCTCGTGATCAATGCGCGCGACGCCATGCCCGATGGCGGAAAACTGACGATCAAGACGGCGAACATGAAGATGGAGCAGGATTTCGCCGTCCAGCACGACATGGCGCCGGGCGACTATGTGATGATCTCGGTGTCCGATACCGGCACCGGCATGACCCCCGAGGTGGTCGGCCGCGCCTTCGACCCGTTCTTCACCACCAAACCGATCGGCCAGGGCACCGGTCTGGGTTTGTCGATGATCTACGGTTTTGCAAAGCAGTCGAACGGGCAGGTGCGAATCGACAGCATGTTGGGGACCGGTACCACCGTCTGCATCTATCTCCCCAGCCGTCAGGATTGCATCGCGGCGGAGCCTGAGGCGGAAATACGGCTGCCGGTGCCAAGAGCGGAGCCTGGCGAGACCGTGCTGGTGGTCGACGACGAGCCGGTCATCCGCATGTTGACCGTGGAGGTGCTCGAAGAACTGGGCTACAGGGCCTTGGAGGCCGCGGACGCGACGGCGGGCTTGCGCATGATGACGCTCGCCGGGCGGATCGACCTGCTGGTGACCGATGTGGGGCTGCCAGGCGGCATGAACGGGCGCCAGTTCGCCGATGCGGCGCGGACGCATCGCCCGGGCCTCAAGGTGCTGTTCATCACCGGGTTCGCGGCCAGCGTGGCGGTCGGCAACGGCATGATGGAGCCGGGGATGGAGATCCTGACCAAGCCTTTCGCCATGGATGCCTTCGCCGCCAGGATCAGGGCGATGATCAGCAGCGAGGATGCGAGGCCGCCGCATCCCGACCAGGAGCCGGCACCGCCGCGCGGCGGGACTTCGTGATGGAACGGACCTTGCCGTCCGGCGGGCGGCGGTACATCTGCTGATCGAACGAACTTCAAGGATACGGACATGTTCGATTGCACGGGATATGCAAGCCACGCCGCCGACAAGCCGCTCGCCCCGCTTGGCTTCGCGCGTCGCGATCCCGGTCCGGAAGATGTCCAGATCGAGATTCTTTATTGCGGCGTCTGCCATTCCGACCTGCACATGGCGCGCAACGAATGGAAGAACAGCGTCTTCCCGGTGATCCCGGGTCATGAGATCGTCGGCCGCGTCACCAAGGTTGGCGCCAACGTCACGAAGTTCCGCGAAGGCGATCTTGCCGGCGTCGGCTGCATGGTCGATAGCTGCAAGAGCTGCGCCAGCTGCCAGGAAGGCCTCGAGCAATATTGCGAGACGGGCTTCACGGGCACCTACAACGATCCCGACAAGAAAAGCCCCGGGCTGCGCACCTATGGCGGCTACAGCAAGGCCGTGGTCGTCGACCAGTCCTTCGTGCTGAGCATACCCAAAAATCTCGAGCTGGCCGCGGTGGCGCCGCTGCTCTGCGCCGGCATCACCACCTATTCGCCGCTGCGTCACTGGAAGGCCGGGCCGGGCGTGAAGGTGGGCGTGGTCGGCCTCGGCGGCCTCGGCCACATGGCGGTCAAGCTAGGCCATGCGATGGGGGCGGACGTCACCTTGTTCACCACGTCGGCCAGCAAGGTCGAGGACGGCAGGCGGCTCGGGGCCAACCAGGTGGTGATCTCCAAGGACGCCGGCGCAATGGCGGGCCAGGCGCGCAGCTTCGACCTCATCATCGATGCCGTCGGCTCGGATCACGATATCAACCCCTATCTCGGGCTGCTCAAGCGTGAGGGCACCCTGGTGCAGGTCGGCGCTCCGGAAGACCCGCTCGCGGTGGCGGCTTTCAGCCTCATCCTGGCACGGCGCAACTTCGCCGGATCGCTGATCGGCGGCATTGCCGAGACCCAGGAGATGCTCGATTTCTGCGGCGAGCACGGCATCACCGCGGACATCGAGATGATCCGCATGGACCAGATCGACGAGGCCTACGAGCGCATGTTGCGCAGCGACGTGAAGTACCGCTTCGTCATCGACATGTCGACGCTGGCACCGGCCTGACAGCGGCCTGATCACGCGCCGTCGTCCTCGGCCGGCGGCACCGGCGGCTCGACATCGTCCGGAGCCGGCTCGGCCAGATCCAGCAGCGCCGCCGCCATGGCCGGTTCGGGAATCTCGATGCCGCGCAGCTTGCGGGCAACGACGCGGGTGCGGCGCCGGGCCTCCTCGATGGAACTCGACATCGCCGACGCGTTGCGGCCGAGTTTCTCCAGGACGCCGTCCATCTTGAGCATCTCCTGGCGGGTGGCGCCCAGCAACTGGCTGATGACCTCGGTCTTTTCCTCGAGCGCCAGCGTCACGTAGCCGAGATGGATCGTGCGCAGCAGCGCCGGGATCAGGCTCGGCCCCATCACCAGCACGCGATTGACCCGGCCGATCTCGTCGATCAGGCCCGGGATGCGGGCCGCCTCGGCATAGAGCCCGTCGGTCGGCAGATACAGCACGGCGAACTCGACCGTGACCGGCGGCACGATGTATTTGCCGGCGATCTTGCGCGATTCCAGACGCAGGCTCGTCTCCAGCGAGCGGCGCGCCGCCCGCT
>CAXTCT010000218.1:0-4345 GCA_964242565.1 uncultured Acetobacteraceae bacterium
GACGCGCAGACGGCTGCGTTGGTTCTTGATCTCGGCGAGCGCCACGGCCAGGGCCGGGGCAGGAGCCAGGACCGGAGCCAGCAAGCCGGCCATGACGCTGTGTCGCGGGCGGCGTGAACGCCGTGTGGCTGCGGGAGCGGCGAAGCGGGCCCACGGATTTTCTCCTTCGGACATTGTTCTGGATGCCTATGCAGTTCGGCCGCCTTCTACCGTACCCTCCGGTGTCGGTTCGGCGGTTATAGCAGTATCAAATTGTTACCAGTCGAATAGAGGAGGCTTGCTTGACAGTCCGCGTTGCCGCGCTCAGGAGGACACGATGTATAAGCGCTGGCGAAAATACGGACGCAGCTTCGATCTGGGCCGGATGAACTTCCGCGGCCTGCTGTCGGCCTACGCGACCCATCCGGCGGTCCATGTCTATCTTGCCGGCGCCGGCGTCTGCGCGGCCGTGGCGGTTGGCGAAACCGCCGGGCCATGGCGCTCGCTGGCTGCCGTGATGTCGACGTTGCTGGCCTATCCGGTGGCCTGGTACGCGATCCACCGCTTCATCCTGCACGGACGTTTCCTTTACCGCTCGCCCATGACCGCCTCGTTGTGGAAACGCATTCATTTCGACCATCACCAGGACCCGGCGCGGATGGACGTGCTGTTCGGCTCGCCGCTCACCACGCTGCCGACCATCCTCGCCATCCTGATCCCGCTCGGCTGGTGGATCGGCGGCGCCGGGGGAGCCGCCGCGAGCGTCTGCGCCGGCCTGCTGATCACCTGCATCTATGAATTCATCCATTGCGTCCAGCATCTCAACTTCAAGCCCCGCAGCCGCCTGTTGCGTCGCATGAAGGAGCTTCATCTGGCGCATCATTTCCGCGACGAGTCCGGCAATTTCGGCATCACCTCGTTCGTCATCGACCGGGTGTTCGGAACCTATTACGCGTCGGCCAGGGAGCGGGTGCGTTCGCCGCACGTGTTCAACCTCGGCTACGACAAGCCCGAGGCCATGCGCTTTCCCTGGGTTGCCCGCCTGTCCGGCGGGGAGCCGCGGGAGCGTCCCCCGCTTCCCGGCGAAGCCGCTTGACAGTTTCCGCCGCGCCATCCGGTGTGGTGGAGATCATACCGGTCCGCGACCGCGCCGCACTCAATCGCTTCATCCGGCTGCCCGACCGGCTGTTCCGCGCGGACCCGCAATACGTGCCGCCCCTGCATGGCGAGCGGCGGGCGGCGCTGACCCCGAAGGGCAATCCCTTCTTCCGTCATGCCGAGGCGGCCTTCTGGCTTGCCCGCCGCGACGGCCGCGACATCGGCCGGATCAGCGCGCAGCAAGACCATCTGGCCCAGGGTGGCCCCCAGGACGGCTTCCGGGTGGCGTCCGCGGCGCCGGTCGGCAATTTCGGCATGTTGGTGGCCATCGACGATCCGGCGGTGTTCGCCGCCCTGCTATCGACCGCCGAGGCTTGGCTTGCCGCGCGCGGCCTGCATCATGTGCTCGGTCCGTTCAACCTGTCGATCAACGAGGAGACCGGCCTGCTGGTGGACGGGTTCGCCACCCCGCCCATGCTGATGATGCCGCATGATCCGCCCTATGTGGATGCCCGGCTCGCCGCTCTCGGCTACGCCAAGGAACGCGATCTCTACGCCTATCTCTGCGACACCACGGCGGCCCTGCCCGCCGCCGCACGTGCCCTGGTGGCACGTGGATTGCCGGCCGGGGTGGTGCTGCGTCCGCTTCGCCTCAAGGCGCTGGCCGCGGATGTCGCGGCCCTGGTCGGCATCTACAACCAGGCCTGGGCCGGTCACTGGGGTTTCGTTCCCATCACCGAGGACGAGGTCGCCCACATGGCCCGCGCGCTGCGGCCGCTGCTGCATGAACGGCTGGTCTGGTTCGCCGAGGTGGACGGCGTTCCGGCCGCCTTCGGCCTCTGCCTGCCCAATCTGAACGAGGCGATCCGCGATCTGGGCGGAAGCCTGCTGCCGCTCGGCTGGGCCAAGCTGCTCTGGCGGCTCAAGGTCTCGGGCGTGACCACGGCAAGAGTGCCGCTGATGGGCGTGCATCCGCGCTATGCCGACGGCATGCTCGGGCGGTTGCTGCCGCTACATGTCGTCGAAGCCCTGCGCCGGGAGGCGCTGGCGGTCGGCATCGGCGCGGTCGAATTATCCTGGATCCTGGAAGATAACGGCCCGATGCGCCATCTCGCCGAGGCCGTCGGCGGGCGTGCCTACAAGACCTACCGCGTCTACGGCAAGACGCTCGCCGCGTGATGGCATGGACCGCCTGATGGCATGGACTGGCCGATGGTTGACGCCTTTGCACGCGGCCTTTATTGGGATGGCCCTCGCTCAGGGACCAGCCTAGCTCCAGCCTGGCTGGTGACGCTGTATCCTGAGCCGCCAGATCCTGAAGGGATGTCGAGTGCCGGGCTGCACCCCTACCCTGAGTGGCCTGGTCCTGCGCAAAGGCGACTTCGCCACCCTGCCCGAGGCCCTCGATTATGCGGCACAGGGCGAAACCGGCCTGAATTTCCACAACGGCCGCGGCGAACTGGCCCACGCGATGCCGTATCGCGAGCTTCGCCTCGGCGCCCTGTTGCTGGCCCGCCGGCTGCTCGGCCTTGGCCTGGCACCCGGCGAACGTGTCGCGATCATCGCGGAAACCCATCCGGATTTCGTGCGCAGCTTCTTTGCCTGCCAGTATGCCGGCCTGGTCCCGGTGCCGCTGCCGCTGCCGCTGGCCTTTGGCGGCCGCGACACCTACGTGACCCATATCCGGCGCCTGATCACCCAGGCGAGGGCGACCGCGTTGTTCGCGCCTGCCGCCCTGCTCGGCTGGCTCGCGCCGCTTTCCGAGGAACTCGGGCTGCATGTCTGCAGCACGGTCGCGGATCTCGACGAGGCCGTGGTCTCGGACCGGCCGTTGCCGACGGTGAGGCCGGACGATGTCGCCTATCTGCAATTCTCGTCGGGCAGCACGCGCTTTCCGATCGGCGTGGTGGTCCACCAGCGCGCCCTGATGGCCAATATCCTCGGCATCCTGAGCCACGGCCTGCAGATACGGCCGGACGACCGCGCGGTTTCCTGGCTGCCGCTGTACCACGATATGGGCCTGGTCGGCTTCCTGCTGAGCCCGCTGGCCGGCCAGGTCACGGTGGATCTGCTGGCGACGCAGGACTTCGTGCGCCGGCCGCAGGTCTGGCTGTCGCTGATCTCCAGCGGACGCGGCACCATCTCGTACAGCCCCAGCTTCGGCTACGACCTCTGCACGCGGCGCGAGCGCTCGGCGAGCGGCCCGGCGCTGGATCTCTCGTCCTGGCGCATCGCCGGCATCGGCGGCGACATGATCCGCCCGGCGGCCTTGCGGGCCTTCTGCGACAGCTTCGCTTCGCGTGGGTTCCAGGGCCGCGCCTTCCTGTCCAGCTACGGCATGGCGGAGGCGACGCTGGCGATCAGCTTCGCGCCGATCGGCCGCGGCATCGAGACCGACCTCGTGGATCTGGACCGGCTGGAACATGACGGGATCGCCGCGGCGCCGGACAATCCCGACGCGCGCACCCGCGCGGTGGTGCTCTGCGGCAACGCCGTGCCCGGGCACGAGATCGAGATACGCGATCCTGACGGATGCCTGCTGCCCGACCGCAGGGTCGGACGGATCTTCGCGCGCGGTCCCAGCCTGATGCGGGGCTATGATGGCCGCGCCGGCGAGACCGAGGAGATGCTGTCCGCGGATGGCTGGCTGGATACCGGCGACCAGGGCTATTGGCTGGACGGCAACCTGGCGATCACCGGGCGGGCCAAGGACCTGATCATCATCAACGGCCGCAACATCTGGCCGCAGGACCTGGAATGGACCATCGAGCAGTCCGTGCCGGACGTACGCAGCGGCGGGGTGGCCGCCTTCTCGATCGACGAGGATGGACACGAGATCCTGATCCTGGCCATCGAGGCGCGCGGCGTGTCCGATCCGGCCGCCTATGAAAGGCTGATGACCGAAGCCGGTGACCGGATACGGGTCCAGCATGGCCTGGAGGGCCGCATCCTGCTGCTGCCGCCGGGGACGCTGCCCTACACCTCGTCCGGCAAGCTCAGCCGGTCGGCGACCCGCATGCGTTATTGCGCCGGCACGCTTGCGGCCGTCGCCGTGCCCGCTTGAAGCCCCCGGTTGCCGCCGTCACCGGCGGGACCGGCTTTTTTGGACGCTATGTCACGGCCGCCCTGGCCAAAGCCGGCTGGCACGTCCGGCTGCTGGTCCGGCCCGGCTCCACGCACTCTTTGCCCGCGCACCCTTTGCTGGCCGATATCCCCTTCGAGACGGTGCCGGGCGACCTGCGCGACGCCGGCGCGCTGTCGCGGCTGG
>CAXTCT010000219.1:0-4282 GCA_964242565.1 uncultured Acetobacteraceae bacterium
GGTCCTGCTCCGCACGCTCATGATCGCGGCGTACTGGCACTCGGCCGGAGCGGTGTTCCGGGACTTCCGCCAGCAGACGGCGATGTTGCCCGCTGGCAGCATCATGATGGTGGCCTACGGCACCAGGCTGTCGTCGCTGACGCGCGCGCAGATCTGGTTCCCGGCGATCACATCACTCGCGACCCAGGTCGTGTTCCGCGACGTGTTCATGCCGGCGGTCTTCGCCAACCCCGCCCAGCAGCCGATCGCCCTGCGAGCGGAATACCAATTGCTCACCCAGCCCTGGAACCTCAGCGACGCGGCCCATCTGCACGCGTCCGCGGCGGCGCTGACAACGCTCTGCGACACGCGCCGCTTCCCGCGCCTTTATCTGACGGTGCTTTATCCCGGCACCCTGCCCGCCCGGGTCCGGCCTGCCATGCTGCATGCACAACGGGACTTCCTGATCCTCGACGCCTGCAGGCTCGGCCAGGCCAGCCCAAGCCCGACTAGCCCAGACGCGCGGCGATGATGTCGGCCACGCGCAGCGCGTTGGCGATGATGGTCAGGGTCGGGTTGACCGCCCCGATGGAGGGAAAGAAGCTGGCATCGGTGACATAGAGATTATCCAGCTCATGCGCCTTGCAGTCGGTATCGAGCACGGAGGTCGCCGGGTCGGTGCCGAAGCGCACCGTGCCCGCCTGGTGCGCGGTGCCGCCGATCGGGGTGTCCTTGCCGAGATATAGCCGGCGCTGGAACAGATGCGGGTGGATGTCGAGCTCGTCGCACATCACCTCCAGCTTGTGCGTCAGCCGCTTGTGGCCCTCCATGTTGGTTTCTTCCAGATCGAGGAACACCTTTCCATCCTTGTAGTGGACCCGGTTGTGCGGCAGCGGGATGTCCTCGGACGTCAGCCAGAAATCGATCGAATGCCTGGCGAGATAATCGAACGGCATCTCCGGCAGCCAGTGCAGGAACTTGGGCAGGCCCTCGCCATGCACCTGCACGCCGTCCGACTTGCCGACCATCTGGATATGGCCGAGCGGATATTCCCAATCGTCGGAATTGAAATAGAAGTCGTTGAGCCCGAGCGTCTTCTGGAATTTGGTCGGGTTCGGGGTCTTGGACACCGCCATGAGGGTCGAGTTGTTGTGCCGCATATAGTTGCGGCCGACCTGATCCGAGCCGTTGGCCAGGCCGTTCGGATGCGACTCGCTGGCAGAGCGCAACAGCAACAATGCCGATGACAGCGCGCCGCAGGCCACCACCACGATATCGGCCGAAAGCGTGATCCGCTCGCCCGCGCCCGTCAGCACCATCACGCCGGTGACGCTATGGCCGCCCGCGTCGGTGATCAGCTTCTCGACATAGCTGTTGGTCATCAGCGTCAGATTGTCATGCTCGCGCAAGGCGGGATCGACCACCATGATCTGCGAGTCCGCCTTGCCGTTGGTGGCGCAGGGATAGCCGTCGAAGGCATCGCAACGCACGCAGGCCGAATGCGGCAGCGGCACGCCGTCGCGCTCGTCGAGCAGCACGCCGACGGGAAGGTGGAACGGGTGGTGGCCGATGCGCTTGAGCCCGTCGAACAACTCCTGGATGCGCGGCTCATGGCTGACCGGCGGATAGGCGTATGGCTTGGTGCTGGGCGGCTCGGTCGGGTCCTCGCCGCGCAGTCCGTGTACTGCGAATAATTCCTCGGCGGCCTGATAATAGGGTTCGAACACGTCGTATTTCACCGGCCAGCCGGGCGCTATGCCGTCGGGATGCCTGACCTCGCCGAAATCGGCCTCGCGCAGCCGGAACAACACCGAACCGTAGAATTTGCTGTTGCCGCCGACGTAATAATGCAGGCCCGGATGGAAGCTCTCGCCCTTGCTGCCGTACCAGGTCTCCTTGGCCTGGTAATGGGCGTCGACGAAAACCGTCTTGCTGTCCCAGTTCTCGCGTCCACGGCGCAGATAATCGCCGCGCTCGATGAGCAGGATCCGCTTGCCGGTCTTGGCGAGCTTCCACGCCATCGACCCGCCGCCAGGCCCCGAGCCGATGATGATGGCGTCGTAATGCTCGCTGCTCATTGCGCAAACCCCCAAGCCACGTCCAGAAGCGGCGTAACGCCGCTCCGGATCGCTCTGTTCCCCTACGGGGGAGGCTATGGGAAGACCGGAACCAATGCGACGATCGGCACGCTAAACCCATCACGTCGAAAAGGATGATCGAATGATCGCAACGAGCTTCATCGTGACCCTCGGGGTGCGCTACCTGCTGGTCATTCTGTTCTTCCCGTTCAGCGCGCTCGACAAGATCCTCGGCTTCAAGGGCGCGGTCGCCCAGGCGCAGGAGGTGCTCCCCTCGCGCGCCGCGGCCTCGCTGCTGCTGCTCACCGGGCTCGGCGTGGAGATTGTCATGCCGCTCCTGATCCTGACCGGCGTTGCGGACCGGCTCGCCGCCTTCATCATGGCCGGCTATTGCATGGTGACCGCGCTGCTATGGAAGCAGTTCTGGAAACCGGGCGATTTCTGGAAAGGCGGCGACAGCAAGGGACGCGGCCTGTTCTGGGACTTCCTGAAGAATTTCTCGCTGGCCGGCGGCTTCCTGCTGATCAGCTTCGGCACCATGAGCCTGGCGAGCCTCCTCGCCGATCCGCTCTCGTCGACGCATCCCTACCGCGTCCACACCCAGGACAATGTTCCGTGATGGACGAGCACGCGCCCGCCTTCGACGTCCGTGACTCGCGCTTTGCCGGCTACATCCTGGCCAATGCCCGCCTCGAGACGCTGGCGACCGGCATGCGCTGGGTCGAGGGCCCGGTATGGATGGCCGACTGGAACTGCCTGCTGTTCCAGGACCTGCCGAACAACCGGACCATGCGCTGGAGCGAGGCGGACGGCGTGTCGGTCTGGCGTGCCCCTTCGAACTATGCCAACGGCCAGACCCGCGACCGCCAGGGACGTCTGGTCGCCTGCTCGCACCGCGGCCGCTGCCTCTACCGCACCGAGTGGAATGGCAGCGTCACCACGCTGGCGAGCCATCATGACGGCCGGCGGCTGAACGCCCCGAACGACGTCGTCTCGAAATCGGACGGCTCGATCTGGTTCACCGATCCGCTCTATGGCCTGCTGAACGATTATGAGGGCGGGCGCCAGGCCTCCGAGCAGCCGCCGGCGGTCTACCGGCTCGACCCCGAAACCGGCGACCTCCGCGTCGTCGCCGGCGATTTCGACGGCCCCAACGGCCTCGCCTTCTCGCCCGACGAAAGCCGGCTCTATGTCTCCGAGACCGGCGACCAGACGCGGCCGGACCCAAAGCAATATATCCGGGCGTTCGACGTCGCGGCGGACGGCCGGTCGCTGACCGGCGGCGACATCTTCCACAAGGTCGAGCCCGGCTATAGCGACGGCTTCAAGGTCGACGAGGATGGCAATCTCTGGAGCAGCGCGGGCGACGGGGTGCATTGCATCGATCCCGGCGGCAGGCTGCTCGGCAAGATACTGGTGCCACAGACCGTGGCGAACCTCGCCTTCGGAGACCGTTACTCCAGCAGAATGTTCATCGGCGCTTGGGACAAGGTACACTCGATCTTTCTCAATCGTCGAGGTGTGCAATGGCCCTGATACCCCTGGCCCTGTCGCGGATCAGCCTGACCAGCGCGAACGCCGACCTGCTCGCGTCCTTCTACGAAAACGGCATCGGCTTCGTGCAGACCGCGCGCGAGAGGATGGACGCGACCCCGTACGGGATGCCAGGCGGCGAGGCCCTCGTCGTCACCTTGTCGCTCGGCGACCAGCTCATCGAGCTGGTGCAGTTCGACCAGCCCGGGGCGCCCTACCCGACCCCGCATACCAGCTACGATCCCTGGTTCCAGCACATGGCGATCGTCGTCACCGACATCAACGCGGCCCTCGCGCGCCTGAACCAGCGCACCACCCCGATACCGATCAGCCTGCACGGGCCGGTCACGCTGCCGGCCAGCGCGGGCGGCGTGACCGCGATCAAGCTGCGCGATCCGGAAGGACACCCGTTCGAGCTGCTGCAGTTCCCGGCGACCCCAGCCTCCCCGATCTGGAGCGGGATGCTGGCCCAGAACGGCTTCGCCCTCGGCATCGATCATTCCGCGATCGTGGTGTCCAACACCGCGGCCAGCGCCGCCTTCTATGCCGGACTCGGTTTGTCCTTCACCTCGAGCTCGCTGAACCAGGGTGCGACGCAGGACCTGCTCGACGCCGCCGCCGGCACGCTGGTCGCGGTGACCGCGCTGTCTCCCCCCGAGGCTCCGCCGCATCTCGAGCTGCTCTGCTACAGC
>CAXTCT010000220.1:0-4279 GCA_964242565.1 uncultured Acetobacteraceae bacterium
CCGAGGCCGTGGCGGAGGATGCGATCTCGTCCGATCCGGTCGCGACACTCCGCGAGGTGCTGGAATTGCTGCCCGAGCCGATGCTGCTGCTCGACCGGCACGGCGCGATGCGTCACGCCAACCATGCGGCGCGGGAGCCGTTCGGCGACGTGCTGGCGGCCTTGCTGCGTCATCCGGCGCTGGGCGATGCGGTGCGCCGGCTGGAGGGCGAGGCGATCGTCACCACCATCGTGAAGATGGACGTGCCGGTGCGTCGCGTGCTGCGGCTATCCATCAAGGCGCTGCCCGAAGGCTTTCCCGGCCTGCTGATCCTGTCGCTGTCGGATCATACCAAGCAGGCGGCGCTGGAGCGGATGCGGGAGGATTTCGTCGCCAACGCCAGCCATGAGTTGCGCACCCCGCTGGCCAGCCTGATCGGTTTCATCGACACGTTGCTGGGTCCTGCCGCGGACGATCCGCCGGCGCAAAGGCGGTTTCTCGGCATCATGCAGACCCAGGCCGCGCGGATGCGCCGGCTGATCGACAATCTGACGAGCCTGTCGCGCATACAGATGATCGAGCATGAGCGCCCGCGCGGCCGGGTGGCGCTGGCCGATGTGGCGGCCGACGTGGTGGAGGCTTTCGAGCCGCTGATGCGCGGCCGTGGCGTGGCACTGGTGCAGGAGGTGGCCGACGACCTGCCGCCGGTGCAGGGCGATGCCGACCAGATCGCCCAGATCGTGCAGAATCTGCTCGACAATGCCCTGAAATACGCCGACCGGCAGATCGTGCTGTCCGTGAAGCTGGTCGAACCCGATTACGGATCGCGGACCGCCGGTGTGGCGCTGGCGGTCGCGGACGACGGGCCGGGCATCGCGCCCCACCATCTCCCGCGCCTCACCGAGCGCTTCTACCGTGCGGAGGAGGGCCATACCGGCAAGGCCGGCAGCGGACTGGGCCTCGCCATCGTCAAGCATATCATCACCCGCCATGCCGGACGCCTGCAGATCGAGAGCATCGAGGGAGAAGGCAGCCTGTTCACGGTCTGGCTGCCCACCGCCACGGCAGCCACGCGGCCGGTCCGGGCGACATCCTGAGCGAGGCGGGGTGCGGGTGGCGCGCCGGAGGCAATCTTCATCCCCCTCGACAGGGGTGCGCCATAGCCGATAGCATTCCCCGCCCGATCATGACTTGAGCTCGCGGCTGCCGGCGCCCAACTCGTGGCGGTGCGCCCGATGGCGACGGCATGGGGAAGTCGTCGCGGCGGCCAGGAGCGGATGATGGATTACGAGGCTTTCTTCCAGTGGAAGATCGACCGGCTTCGCCACGAGGGCAATTACCGGGTGTTCGCCGAACTCGAACGCCAGGCCGGCGCCTTTCCCAAGGCGACCCTCCGGGGCTCGGCGCTGACCGCACGCCACGAGGATGGCGAGCCGGCGCCGCGCGAGGTGACGGTCTGGTGCTCGAACGATTACCTCGGCATGGGCCAGCATCCGGCGGTGCTGATGGCGATGCACGAGGCCCTCGACCGCTTCGGCGCCGGCGCCGGCGGCACCCGCAACATCGCCGGCACCAGCACGGTGCATGTCGCCCTCGAGCGGGAACTCGCCGACCTGCATGGCAAGCCGCAGGCGCTGCTGTTCGGCTCGGGCTACATGTCGAACTGGACGACGCTGGGCACGCTCGCAGCCAGCCTGCCGGACTGCGTGGTGCTGTCGGATGCGGGCAACCATGCCTCGATGATCGAGGGCATCCGCCACAGCCGCGCCGAACGGCAGATCTTCCGCCATAACGACCCCGGCGACCTGCGCCGCCGTTTGTCGGAGCTGCCGCCGGGAGGGGCGAGGCTGGTGGCCTTCGAGAGCGTCTACTCGATGGATGGCGATATCGCGCCGATCGACGAGCTGTGCGACGTGGCCGACGAGTTCGGCGCCATGACCTATCTCGACGAGGTCCATGCGGTCGGGCTGTATGGCCCGCAGGGAGCGGGGATCGCGGCGCGCGAGGGGATCGGCCACCGGCTGACGGTGATCGAGGGCACGCTGGCCAAGGCGTTCGGGGTGGTCGGCGGCTACATCGCGGCCTCCACCCTGTTGTGCGACTTCGTCCGCTCGTTCGCCTCGGGCTACATCTTCACGACCGCGACGCCGCCCGCGGTGGCGGCGGGCGCGCTGGCCAGCATACGGACCGTGCGCCAGGCCGACGAATTGCGCGCGCTGCATGCCGACCGGGTGGCGCGGGTGCGGCGGAAACTCGACGAGGCCGGCGTGCCGCATCTGGCCAATCCATCGCATATCGTGCCGGTGATCGTCGGCGATGCGGTCCGGTGCCGCCTGCTCAGCGACCGGCTGCTGTCGCGGCACGGGATCTATGTCCAGCCGATCAACTACCCGACCGTGCCGCGCGGCACCGAGCGGCTGCGTATCACGCCGTCGCCGCTGCATAGCGACGCCGAGATCGACCAGCTGGTCGAGGCTCTCGGCATGGAGTGGCGCGCCTCCGGCCTCAAGCCGCCAACCCTCGAGCGGCCAACCCTCGATCGGCCAACCTTCAGGCGCATCGCCTGAGCGCTTCCGGCTGATCGCCTCGGGCTCGCCGGCGATGGCGGCGTCAGGTCAGCAGCTTGCCGCTAACCAGGAGCAGCACGGCGGCCAGTATCGGGCTCAGCACGCGGTCGGAGACGCGGGACGCGATCAGGCTGCCGAGGATGATCCCCGGGATCGAGCCTGAGACCAGCGAGACGAACAAAGGCCAGTTCACCGAGCCGATCCACCAGTGGCCGAGGCCGGCGGCAAGCGTCAGCGGCACGGCATGGGCGATGTCGGAACCGACGATTCGGGAGATCGGCAGTTGCGGATACAGCATGATCAGCACGGTCACGCCGATCGCGCCGGCGCCGACCGAGGTGATCGACACGACGATACCGAGCACGATACCGGTCAGCACCGTGAACAGGGCGGCCCTGCGCGGTGCCGGGCGGCGTCTGTCGCTGCTCGCCCAGCGCCGGATCGGGCGCCGGAAAAGCAGGCTGAAGGCGGTCAGCAGCAGGGCCACCCCCAGCACCGTGGAGATGAGGTGGGAGACGGAATCGCTCGGCGCGCCGAGACGAACCAGGCCGTAGAGCGTAAGGGCTGCCGCCGGCAGGCTGCCGCTGGCCAGCAGGCCGACCACGCGCCACTCGACCGTGCTGCGGGTGCCATGCACCAGGGTTCCGACGGTCTTGGTGCAAGCGGCATAAAGCAGATCGGTGCCGACCGCGGTCGCCGGATGGATGCCGAACAGCAGCACCAGCAGCGGGGTCATCAGCGATCCGCCGCCGACCCCGGTCAAGCCTACCAGCAGGCCGACCACGAAACCGGAAAAAGCAAATAGCGGGTTAATCAGTGCGATGGCGGCCATTGCGGGAGATCCAATCGACCCTGCGGAGCGGGACGAGTTACATCTCCATCGTCATTTACGCAAAATCCGTCAACCGATGGGGATGTTCCGGTCGGCGATGGAGGTGCTCCGGGCGGCGACGCGGATGCTCCGGCCGGTGCGCAGGCTTTCCGCCGCCGCGTCCGCCAGGCGCAGTGCCTCCAGGCCATCATGGAAGCTTGCCTGCGGCACGGCCCGGTTCCGCACGCAATCGACGAAATGCGCGACCTCGGCGGCATAGGCCTCGGCATAGCGCTGGATAAAGAAATGCAGCACCGGGTCGGCGGCCCGCGTGCTGCTCGCGCTATAGGCCTCGATGCTGGTCTCGCGCTGGTTGCCGGCGAGCAGCATGCCCTTGCTGCCGAACACCTCCAGGCGCTGGTCGTAGCCATAGACGCTGCGACGGCTGTTGTTGATATGCACCATTGCCCCGGAGGCGGCGCGCAGCGTGATCATCGCGCTGTCGATGTCGCCGGCCTCGCCGATGGCGGGATCGACCAGCGAGGCGCCGAACGCCGAAACCTCGACGATGTCGCCGACCAGCGAGCGCGCCATGTCCAGATCATGGATCGTCATGTCCCGGAACAGGCCGCCGGAGACCTTGATATAGGCCAGCGGCGGCGGCCCCGGGTCGCGGCTGGTGATCACGAGCTGCTCGATGCGGCCGATCTCGCCGGCTTCCACACGACGGCGCAGGGCCGCGAAGCTGGGATCGAAGCGGCGGTTGAAGCCGATCATGACGAGAGGATCGAGCGGCTCGATCGCGGCCCGGCAGCGCTCGACGCGCGCCATGTCGAGGTCGATCGGCTTCTCGCACAGCACTGCCTTGCCGGCACGGACGGCGGCGATGATGAGCTCGACATGGGTGTCGGTCGAGGTGGCG
>CAXTCT010000221.1:0-2099 GCA_964242565.1 uncultured Acetobacteraceae bacterium
CGTGCTCGACGGACGGGCGCTTGTCGCGAAATTCCGTTTTCCCCAGCGTCAGGGCGAGGAGGCGGCGTTCGGACGCGTCTTCGCCGGGCTCCAGGCGGGCGGCGTCATCACCGACATCGCCCACCTGCCGGACGGCTGCTTCCAGGAAGGCGCGGGCGACTGCATCTGGGACGCCACGCGCAGGCTGGCCTGGACCGGCCACGGGCCGCGCTCGTCGGCGCAGGGTGCCGACGTGATCCGTGACGTGTTCGACATCGCGCTGCACCGGCTCGAACTCGCCACCGACCGCTTCTACCATCTCGACACCTGCTTTTGCGTGCTGCCGGGTGGCGAGGTGTTTTTCTATCCGGGCGCCTTTTCGGCATCGGGCAATGCCCTGATCCGCGATACCGTCGACCCGGCGCTGCTGATCGAGGCAACGGACGAGGACGCGGCCGGCTTCTGCGTCAACGCCGTCGCCCTCGGCCGCACCATCGTCATGGCCACGCCCAGCGACCGGCTGACCGGCATCTTCCGCGAGCGCGGCTATGACGTGAGCCCGGTGGCGCTGGACCCGTTCATCCTCTCCGGCGGCGGCGCCTATTGCATGACCCTGCGCCTGGACCTGCGGACGCGTTAGGCGACAGCCACGGGCTTGCCCCCCGGGTCCCCGATCATGATCGGATCGCCGGGGCGTCCCGCCGCGCTAGCTGCGCAGGATGGTCCGTCCCGCATAACGCGCGGCCGAGCCGAGTTCCTGTTCGAGGCGGATCAGCTGGTTGTATTTCGCGGTGCGGTCGGAGCGCGACAGCGAGCCGGTCTTGATCTGGCCGCAGTTGGTGGCGACCGCGAGATCGGCAATGGTCGCATCCTCGGTCTCGCCCGAGCGATGGCTCATGACGGCGGTGTAGCCGGCGCGATGGGCGAGCTCGACCGCTTCCAGCGTTTCGCTGAGCGTGCCGATCTGGTTGACCTTGACCAGGATCGAATTGGCCGTGCCGGCCGCGATGCCGCGACGCAGCCGCTCGGGGTTGGTCACGAACAGGTCGTCGCCGACGATCTGCAGCTTGCCGCCGAGCGTGGCGGTCAGGTGCGCCCAGCCTTCCCAGTCATCCTCGGCGCAGCCATCCTCGATCGAGCTGATCGGGTAGCGCCCGGCGAGGTCGGCGAGGTAGGCGACCATGCCGCCGGCATCGAGCGACTTGCCTTCGCCCTCCATCTCGTAGCGGCCGTCCTTGTGGAACTCGGTCGCGGCGCAATCGAGAGCGAACATGACGTCCTCGCCCGGCCTGTAGCCGGCCTTCTCGATGGCGCGGGTCATGAAGCTGAGCGCTTCGTCAGCCGATTTCAGCCCTGGCGCGAAACCGCCCTCGTCGCCCACATTGGTGTTGAAGCCGGCGTCCTTGAGGCCCTTCTTGAGCTGGGCGAAGATCTCCGAGCCGATGCGCACGGCGTCCGCCAGCGTCGGCGCGCCGACCGGCTGGACCATGAATTCCTGGATATCGATCGGGTTGTCGGCATGCTGGCCGCCGTTGATGATGTTCATCATCGGGACCGGCAGGGTGCGGGCGAACACGCCCCCGACATAGCGGTACAGCGGCACCCCAAGCTCCTTGGCCGAGGCCTTGGCGACCGCGAGCGAGACCGCGAGGATGGCGTTCGCCCCGAGCCGGGACTTGTTCGGCGTGCCGTCGAGATCGATCATCGCCTCGTCGATGGCGATCTGCTCGAAGGATTCCGCGCCCTGCAAGGCCTCGAGGATCTCGGTCTCGACGAAGCTGCAGGCCTGCAGCACGCCCTTGCCGCCGTAGCGGGACTTGTCGTTGTCGCGCAGCTCGGCGGCTTCATGGGCGCCGGTCGAGGCGCCGGATGGTACGGCGGCACGGCCGGTGGCGCCGCTTTCCAGCTCCACATCGACTTCCACGGTCGGGTTGCCGCGGCTGTCGAGGATCTCTCGGGCAATGATGTCGGTGATGGCGCTCATGGATCGGCGTCCCCTGCTGTTGCGGATTTCGATCCTTGCAGCATTTCGCCCCGCATTCCGCAAGGCCGCCGGAGGCGGCATCTGCGGGCCATGCCGCGCGTTGCCCCGGCTGGATGAGAGCCCGGCTGGATGAAAG
>CAXTCT010000221.1:2199-4270 GCA_964242565.1 uncultured Acetobacteraceae bacterium
GATGTCATGACGATGAAGCGACTTCCGATCCTGGCCATGCTGCTCGGGCTGCTCGGGCTGCTGCCGTTCCTGGGCTGCACCATCGGCATCATCCTTTTCCCCGGCCAGGTGCCGGCGCCGAACCTGGTGATGGCGATCATCGCCTACGGAGCGGTGATCCTGGCCTTTCTGGGCGGGGTGCATTGGGGCTTCGCCCTCGAGCCGGCGCCCTCGGTAGTGACGCCCGGACAGGCGGCCACCGACAACAAGCGGCTGGCACTCGGCGTGATCCCCTCGCTGATCGGCTGGGCGGCGCTGCTGGTGCCGCTGGTGGCCTCGTCGATGGTCGCGATCATCCTTCTGATCCTTGGCTTCGTGCTGACCACGCTGGTCGAGGCGCGGGCGCATCGCCGCGGCGCTCTGCCCGGAGGCTACATGGCGCTGCGCTGGCTGCTGAGCAGCATCGTCGTGCTGTGCCTGGTCGTGGTGCTGCTGGCCCGCATCTTCTAGGGCCCGCATCTTCTAGGAGATGCGGCACGGCCGTCAGTCGATGCGGTAATGGATCGGCTTGAAGGAATGATTATTCGATTGCAGCGCCGAGCAGGCGGTCAGGCCGATGATCAGGTCCTGCTCGGCGGCGAAGCGCACATGGTCGCCCGCGCGGCTGCGCGGCGGATCGACCCGCAGGGCGCCGGTCTCGCCGTCCACCGCCACGTTCATGAACACGTTGAAGGCAACCGGGATCTGGTCCGGCATGATCCCGAACGGCGCCAGCGCCTCGGCGAGGTTGCCGAAGCAGCCGCGATGCGGCGCGGTGTCGCCATAGATGATCCGGAAGGTGTCGGCCGAGCAGGGGGTCAGCAGGAAGTCATGCCGTCCCACCTGGTCCTCGATGATCCGAAGCATGACCTGGCTCCGGTTCGAGTAGAGTGGGTCGCCCGTGCTCAGGAAGATCCGGCCTGCATAGTCCAGCGTGCGGCCCGAGGAGATCACCTCGGCGGTATCGTCGCGATTGAACGCCAGCAGGTCCGCCACCTGCTCGCCCTGGGGGTCGATCACGGTCAGGATCTGGCCTTTGTCGAGCGTGAAGGCGCTTCCCGAGCGGGGCCCGATCTCATGCAGCATCGTGGTCTTGTCCGGACCGCTGGAACGGGCAGCGCCAGCCGGCCTCGACGATCCGGCCGCTATATTGCCGGGCCTCGGAGATCTCGCCGAACCGTGCCAGCATCGGGTTGCGGGACCCGTTCAACACGATGTCGCGCTCGATGATGGCCGTGCTCAGCCTGTCGTACTTGCCCTGCTCGCGCAGCCGCTCGAACTGGTCATGAAGGTTGAACACCAAAGCCGGCCGCTCGAAGCGCCTGGCCAGCCGGCTCGCCCGTGGATGCAGCCCGATCACGAAAAAAGCCTCGCCGCCGAAGCTGAGCGAGAAATGCGGGCTGTCCGGATCCGTGCTGACCCTCTTGTCGTAGCTTTCACCGAGCCAGGCATCCTTGTCGGAGAAGGATTGCACACGGTCCCACAGATGCCGCTCGAATGCGGCTTCGTCGAGGTCGTCGGGACCTTCGAACAGCACCACGAAGCTGCGGAACAGCGTCTTTTCGGCCTGATACTCCGCAATGAAATCGCGCAGCTCGGGATAGATGCGCAGATCGTCCCAGGCGGAGCGGATGTCGCGCGCCACCAGGATACGCATCTGCCCGCGCGACAGGGCGGACTTGGCGCCAAGGCAGGAGAACTCCGGATCCTGGACGAACTCCCGAAACCGCTGCGCCAGCGGCGCCTCCTCATCCACAACGGGATCTGGCATATGTTCCACCGGTTGCTGAACCAAGATCGAAACTGCCCCAACACCGCCCGCCCGATCGGGTTCTTTCCTCGATTCTGCATGACTGCATTGCGGCGATGACGGCTAACCATTACGAAACCGAAGTGACATCGGCCCGCCCTCTTGTACGAACGGCGCAGGGTGTTGTGGAGGGGATCCGGTCCGGCGGCGTCTGCGCCTGGCGCGGGATCCGCTATGGCCGCCCGCCGACCGGCGCGCTGCGGTTCATGCCGCCGCAGCCGCCGCAGTCCTGGACGGGGATCC
>CAXTCT010000222.1:0-4270 GCA_964242565.1 uncultured Acetobacteraceae bacterium
GGCCGAGGACCGAGGCCAGCAGGATCGCGGCCGCCAGCAGCAGGCCGGCCGCGAGACCCGCATTGCCGGCCGGCAGGCGCAGCAGCAAGGCGAGATAGGCCGCCGGTCCCCGGCGCATGGCCGCCCGCTCAGGCATAGCCGGTCCGCGGGTCGAGCAGGGTGTTGACGATGTCGGCGAGCAGGTTGCCGAGCACGGTCAGGATGCCGATCACCAGGACGATGCCGATCAGCACCGGATAATCCTGTGACAGCGCCGAACGCCAAAGCAGCCAGCCAAGCCCCGGATAGGAAAACACGGTTTCCACCACCACGCCGCCCGCGAAGATCGATGGCAGCGACAGCCCCAGCACCGTGACCAGCGGCCGCAGCGCGTTGCGCACCACATGCCCGATCAGGATGCGCGCCGGCGACGCCCCGCGCGCCGCGGCCGAGCGGACATAGTCGCGTCCGAGTTCCTCATGCACGCTCTGGGCGAAATAGCGCGACAGCACCGGCACCGTGAGCAGGATGATGGTCATCGCCGGCAACGCCAGATGCAGCGCGACGGACGCGACATTCTGCCGTGGCAGGCGAAGATCCTCGACGCCGCCCGCGGGAAACCAGCCCAGGCCCATCGAGAACCACAGGATCAGCAAGGTGCCGCTGAAGAACGAGGGCAGCGCGTAGAGGGCGAGCTCGATGCCGCCGATCGCGCGTCCCGCGGCGCGGCCATAATACACGCCGTGGGCGAGGCCGAGCCCAAAGGCGATCAGCAGGCTCGCGGTCAGGGAGACGATCTGCAAGGCCAGCGTGTTCATCTCGTAGCTCGCCAGCAGCCCGGCCACCGGCCGCTGCACGAGATAGGAGCGGCCCAAATCGCCATGGGCAAGGTGGCCCCACCAATGCAGATATTGCTGCCATAGCGGCTGGTCCAGCCCGAGGCTGTGGGTCAGCTCGGCCACCGATGCCGGCGCCGCCTTCGGGCCGAGCAGGCCATACACCGGACTGCCGGGTGCGATGTTGACCAGCACGAAGGTCAGCGTGACCAGGATCGCCAGCGACAGCCCCGCGCTGCCGAGCCGCCGGCTAAGGCTCCAGAGGATGCGCATCGGCACTCTCCCCGGAAGCCGGTCGGCCGGCGGGACAGGCCAGCGGCCCGGACAGGCTCAGATTCTCCGGCGCCCAGCCGCCCAGCGGGCTGGTCATCGCCCGGATGCCGTCGAGGCCGATCCGTGCCAGCACCGAGATCTTCGGTGCCGGCAGGAAGATGTAGGCTTCGTGCTCGGCGATATAGTCCTGCACCGCGAACATCGCCTGCCGGTCCGGGCTGGTGATCACGGCCCGGTTCATCGCATCGACCTGAGCATCGTCGAGATGGCCGTAATTCGCCGGTCCGTCCGAGGAGAATATCTGCTGCTCGTCGGGAAAGGAGGTGATGGTCCAGAATAGCAGGATGCTGTCCCAGTCATGGCCGTTGCCGCCCAGGGTGGCGAGCAGCTCGTTGAACTCGACGCCGCGTATGTCCATGGCCACGCCGATGGCGGCCAGGTTGCGCTGAACCACCTGCAGGGCCACCAGCCGCTCCACGAGGCCGGCCGAGACCTCGATGCCGAAGGCGAGGCGGCGGCCATCGCGGATGCGCACGCCATCCGGACCCGGCTTCCACCCGGCCCGGTCGAGCAGCGCCCGGGCATGGGCCGGGTCATAATCCAGGTCCGGGTAGCCGGCCTCGGCCCGAGGCGACAGAAATTCGGTCATCGCGACCGGGACCGGTCCGTGGATCACGTCGCCCTGGCCGTGATAGGCCAGCGCGATGACCTCCTTCTGGTCGATCCCGACCGTGATCGCCTCGCGCACCGCGCGGTCGTTCAGGAACGGGGCATTCCTCGAGCGGAAATTGAGGATCATCGCCGCATAGCCGTACGGTCCGACGAGCGGGACCACGCGCAGTCCGGGCAGGGTCCGTGCCAGGTCCCAGAGCCGGTACGGCACCTGTGCCGCGTCGACCTCGCCCGAGCGCAGCGCCTGCAACGGGTTGCCGCCTTCCAGGAAATCGACCACCAGCCGCCCGATATGCGGATGCTGGCCGCCATAGCGCGGGTTCGGCACCAGGGTGAGGTGGCGGCCGACCTGGAAGTCCGCGAGCAGGAACGGGCCGTCCGACACCGCGAACAAAGCCGGATCGGCCTGCCGCGCGCGCATCTCGATCAGGCTCATGCCGCGATACACATGCTCGGGCATCGGCTTGATGGCGTTGCCAAGCCCCAGCCCCAGGAACCATTCCGGATTGACCCGCTGGGTCAGTTTGATCTCGACCTCGTGCGGCGACAGCGCCAGCACATGGTCGATCAGGTTGGGGATGCCGCCGACATCCAGATTCACATATCCCGGCCCGATCCGGCGGATCAGATCGAAGGTGAACACCACGTCGACGGCCGTGACCGGCACGCCGTCGGACCAGGACCAGGGTTTGAGGGTCACACGCCAGGTCTGGCCCCGGTCGGGCGTCTCGACCGCGCTGGCCAGGCTCTGGGCGGGGTCATAGCGAAGATCGTTATCGAGCAGGACCAGCGGGCGGTAGAGCTGATAGATGATTTCGTTGTTGTAGACCGAGTTGGTCAGCAGCGGGTTGAGCGAGGTGACACCGGACGGGTCGCTCTGTCCCAGGCCGGACGGCAGCACCACCGTGCCGCATGGGGGAGCCGCCCGGGCGGAAACTGCCAGGGCCGTTTCCGCAAAAGCCGCAACAAGGACCAGAAAAAGAAACAGCGCTCTCACGGCGCGTCGTTTACGGGTCCGGCGGCGGCATGTCCAGGGCGCATAACACCTCTGCTTTCAGGGCCGGCAGGACCTCGCTCCGGAACCATGGATTGCGCCGCTCCCACACACCGGTGCGCCATGAAGGGTGCGGCAGCGGGAAATAGCGCGGCAGATAACGGCGGAATTCCCGCACGCGCGGGGTCATCGCACCCGGTCCGAGCACGTGGTTCTGGGCATAGGTCCCGATCAGCAGGGTCAGCCGGATGTCGGGCATCAGCGACAGGACACGGTCGCGCCAGATCGGGGCGCACTCGCGCCGGGGCGGGTTGTCGCCGCCGGCGGGAAGCCGGCCCGGATAACATAGCCCCATCGGCAGGATCGCCACCCGGGCGGTGTCGTAGAACACGCTCTCGTCGAGGCCGAGCCAGTCGCGCAGCCTGGCCCCGGAGGCGTCCCAGAACGAGATGCCCTTTTCATGCACCTTGGTTCCCGGAGCCTGGCTGGCGATCAGCAGCCGCGCCGTCGAGGACACATGCAGGATCGGACGCGGTCCGAGCGGCAGATGCGCCTGGCAATGCCGGCAGGCGCGGATCTCGGCGACCAGCGCCTCGAGCGGCGATGCGGCGCTATGATCCAAGCAGGTCGCGCACCAGTTCGGGCACGACGACCGTGGCGGGCCCCTGGACATATTGCTCGAACTCGCTGCCGCCCGAGGGCTCGAGGTTCAGCTCGATGGTGTGGGCATGACGGGCGGCGATGCGGACGAAGCCGGCGGCCGGATACACCGTGCCGGAGGTGCCGATGGCGACGAACAGGTCGCAGCGATCGAGTGCGGCCTCGATCGCGTCCATGTGCATCGGCATCTCGCCGAACCAGACCACGTCGGGCCGCAACGCCGCGGCACCGCAGGACGGGCAGGGGACGCCAATCCCGGTATCGGCCATCCACTCGGGACGCGCGTCGCAGGCGGTGCAGCGGACGCGACGCAACTCGCCATGCATGTGCAGCAGCTTGCGGCTGCCGGCGCGTTCATGCAGGTCGTCGACATTCTGCGTCACGATCAGCAGCTCGCCTTCATGGCGCTGCTCGAGCAGGGCCAGCGCCGCATGCGCCGCATTGGGCTGCACCTCGGCGAGTTGGGTGCGGCGGGCATTGTAGAACCCATGCACGCGCGCGGGATCGCGGGCGAAGGCTTCCGGTGTCGCGACATCCTCGATACGCACCCTGGACCAGATCCCGCCGGCGTCGCGAAACGTGTCGAGACCGGAGGCTCGGCTGATCCCGGCCCCGGTCAGGACCACGATCCGCGATGCGGTCACGGCTCGTCGGCGCTCACGCCATGCGCGCCCAGCGTGAAGATGACGATGCGCTGCCCGGCATGGAGGAAATACAGCGCGCAGGGAATGAGGCTGCCGGGACGCATCGGCTGGACCGCGTCGGTGAGGCTGAACCGCGCCAGCACCGGGGTCGCGGGACGATCGAGCGCTCCCGGCAGCTCGAGCCCGTTGCGCTGGACGGCGCCGCCCGCGCT
>CAXTCT010000223.1:0-4254 GCA_964242565.1 uncultured Acetobacteraceae bacterium
CCGCCTCGTTCTGCGGCTTGTGGAAGTGGTAGAGCGTCTCGTGCGCCTCCTTGACAGCGCGGAACGGGCGCTCGACCTTGCCCTTGCTGCGCGCCGTGGTGCGGCGACCGTCCGAGCCAGCGCCTCGTGCCGACGTTTCTCCGGCCTCAGCAGCTTCGGCTTGCCGCCCTTGCGGCCCCGGGCGCGCTCGAACCCGGCCAGGGCGGCGAACAGGCGGAAGGCGAACTTGCCGTTGATGGTCGCGGTGTCGATCCCCTCGGTCAGGCTGCGCAACTCGATGCCGCGGTCGCCCAGCTTGCGGGTCAGCACGATCAAGGCCCGGCCGGTCCGCCCGCGCCCCGCTAGCCCGGTCCTCGTAGATGCGGCCGCAGCCGGCGCGCCCCAGCGCGTCGCGTTGCAGGTCGAGATTCTGGTCCTCCGTCGAGACGCGCGCGTAGCCGATGACCTCGGCGGTCTCGGGGCAGGAAACCCGTGCAGGGGCGCGGTTCGGACACGTTGAAACCCTATACAGGTTCATTGCCCGGCAGAACCGGTATTTGCTTGGTCCCGTCCCGTCCCAGTCCGGAAGGCAGCAAAACCCTCCGTTTCCCTGCCCGGCGCCGCCCCGTCCAGGCCGGCGCGCACCCGCCCGGCCGGCTCAGTTCCCAGCGAGCATGAGCCAAATCAGGCCGATGAGCGCGAGCCAACCCGCGGATGAGTGCAAGCCGCTACACATAAATCTGCCGGTCTACCCGGCATTCTTGGGCGCCAGTTGCCTGACCCGTGCGCCATCCTCGCCCAGCCACTCGGCGTTGCGCGCTGTCTCGTCGAAATGCGCCGAGGTCTTGAACAGCTCGTACTCGCCGGCCTGGGCCGCCGTCGCGGTCTTGGCGATGATGGCGGCCACCTGCGCCTCGTCCATCGGCTTGAAGCTGCGCGTCGCCGCGAAGGCCTGATCGATCGCCTTGGGGTTGTCGAGCCCGGTGATCACGGTGGAGGTCGGCAGGTTCAGCGCGTAATGCAGGCACTCGATCGGTGTCACGGTCTTGCTCTTGAGAATGACGCCGTCCGCGCCGCCAAAGCATTTCATCGTCAACACGCCGATGCCATCCCGCAGCGCCACCGGCATCGCCTCGCGCGCGAAGCTGCGGTAATGCGCGTCCATCACGTTGCTCGGCATCAGAACCGCGTCGAACTGGAAGCCGTGCTTCGCCGCCACCTGCATCATGTAGAGATGGATTGCCGGGTCCTTGTGGCCGGTGAAGCCGATATAGCGGATCTTGCCGGCCTTCCGTGCCGCGATCGCGGTCTCGATCGCGCCACCGGGGGCGAAGATGCGGTCCGGATCGTCGAACCGCAGCACCTCGTGGAACTGCCACAGGTCGATATGGTCGGTCTGCAGCCGGTCCAGCGAGGTCTCCAGCTGCTGCTGCGCCGACTGCCTGCTGCGCCCGTCCACCTTGGTCATCAGGAAGACGCGCTTGCGGTAATCGCCCTGCGACAGGGCCATGCCCATGCGCTGCTCGCTGATGCCCTGGTTGTAGTCCCAGGAATTGTCCATGAAGTTGATGCCGCGGTCGATGGCTTCATGGCAGAGCTTGATCGATTGCATCTGGTCGATCGCGGGCTTGGCGAAATGCGATCCGCCGAAGCCGATCGCCGAGACCATCTCGCCGGTGCGTCCGAGCTTGCGGTAGAGCATGTCGCCGCGCCGCTCTCCGGGATCGGTCAGCTTCGGCAAGGGGGGAAGCGAGCCATCGCCTTCCTTTGCATCCGGGATCCCGGCGCGTCCCGGTGCGGCGGCGAGGCTCCCCGCGAGGCCGCCGGCCACCATTGTCCTGAACAGGCTGCGTCGATCCATGAAGGCTCTCCCGTAACCGAGTTGGCTCCTGGGCGTTAGGCCTGCGGACGACGGAAGGTTCCAGGATCTCATGCGGCATATCCATCTCGATCCGCTGGGCGGCATCGCCGGAGACATGTTTGCCGCAGCCATGCTCGATGTTTTTCCCGAGCATCAAGCCGATGTGATCCGCGCGGCGGAAAGCCTCGCCGGCGTTGCCTGTGGTCTGTCGGCCCATGACGACGGCACGCTGACCGGCCGGCGCTTCGAGGTGGACGAGCCAGTTCATCACCCTCACGGCCATCGCCATGATCATGCCCATTGGCGCGACATCCGCGCCCGCATCGAAGCCGCGGATCTGCCGCAGCCGGTCCGGCGGCATGCGATCGGCATCTTCACCGCGCTGGCCGAGGCGGAAGCGCGCGTGCATGGCGTCGCACCCGGCGAGGTGACATTCCATGAGGTGGGTGCCGCGGACTCCATCGCCGATGTCGTAGCCGCAGCCTGGATGATCGCCGCGATCGGCCCGGCGAGTTGGAGCATCGCGGCCTTGCCGATCGGATCGGGCCGCGTCCATACCGCGCATGGCTGGATGCCGGTTCCGGCACCGGCCACGGCGCTGCTGCTGGAAGGCTTCGAGACGCAGGACGACGGCGTGCCGGGCGAGCGGGTGACGCCGACGGGGGCGGCGATCCTGCGCCATCTCGGCTGCGGCAACGCGCGCCGGCCGGCGGGAAGGCTGCGCGGGTCCGGCTTCGGGTTCGGCACGCGCAGGCTGCCCGGGATCAGCAACTGCCTGCGCGTGCTGGTGTTCGACACCGCGCAGGGTGGCGCGGCTGCGGAACATCGCGAATTGGGCGTGGTTAGCTTCGAGATCGACGACCAGTCGGGCGAGGAACTGGCCGCCGGACTGGATCGCGTGCGCGCTGTCGCCGGCGTGCATGACGTGGTCCAGATGGCGGCGTTCGGCAAGAAGGGCAGGTTCGCGGTGCATGTGCAGGTGCTGGCACGGCCGGATGCGCTCGATGCGGTCGCCGCGGCCTGCTTCAGCGAGACCACGACGATCGGCCTGCGCACGCAGGTCGTGCAAGGGCGGGCCCTGGCGCGGCGCTTCGCCGAAGTGTCGCTCGATGGCCACGATGTCCGGGTGAAGCTGGCCGAGCGTCCGGACGGCGTGACCGGCAAGGCGGAAGCCGATCACGTGCATGGTCTGGCCGGCCATGCGGCGCGCACGCGCCTGCGACGCGGCGCGGAACGCCGCGCGGAGGAGGCGTTGAAATGAGCATGACCCCCATGCAGCGGCTCGATGCCGAACTATCCGGGCTCGATCAGGCGGCGGTCGCGGTCAGCGGCGGCATCGACAGCCTGACCCTGGCCACCGCCGCGCACCGGCTGCTCGGGGCGCGGGTGAGCATGCATCATGCGACCTCCCCGGCGGTGCCGGACGAGGCGACCGCACGCACCCGGTCGCTGGCGGAACGCGAAGGCTGGTCGCTGGATGTGTTCGATGCCGGCGAGTTCGACGACCCGCAATATCGTGCGAACCCGGTCAATCGCTGTTTCTTCTGCAAGACCAGCCTGTATGGCGCGGTGGCGAGGCGGACCACGCGGGCGATCCTGTCCGGCACCAATCTCGACGATCTCGGCGAGTATCGTCCCGGGCTGGATGCGGCGGAACGCCATGCGGTGCGGCATCCCTTCGTGCAGGCGGGTATCGACAAGCGCACGGTGCGTGACCTGGCACGGCAGCTCGGGCTGGGAGATCTTTCGGAACTGCCATCGGCACCCTGCCTGTCGAGCCGCATCGAGACGGGGATCCGGATCGAGCCGCGTGTTCTGTCGATGGTGCATGCGGTGGAGAAGCATGTGATCGCGGCACTGGCGCCGCGCACCGTGCGCTGCCGTGTGCGTCCCGGAGGCATCGTCATCGAGTTGGACCAGACGGCTCTGGACGGGCTGGCTAATCTGGATCCCGGCCAGTCGGCGCGGCTTGGCGATGAGCTGGCGGCGTTCGGGCGTGCAGCCGGGCTGGACGCGCCCGTCGGCTTCGCGCCCTATCGCAACGGCAGCGCCTTCGTGCGGAGAAGCCCATGAGCGACTTTATCCTCGATGAGGAACGCGCCGGCCGCATCGGCTTCGGCGAGGCGGTGTTCTGTGCGGGTAAATCGGTGGCGCAGATCGCATCGATCCTGTCCGCGGCCAGGGCGCCGATGCTGCTGACGCGGCTGGACGCGGCGCAATTCGACGCATTATCCCCGGCCCAGCAGGAGCTTCTGGATTATGATCCGCTGTCCCGCACGGCGTTTTCCGGAGCGCCCGCGGCGATCGCGGCACCGGCGCGGATCGCGATCGTCACGGCCGGAACATCGGATCTGCCGGTGGCGCGCGAGGCCGCCCGGACGCTTGCCTTCAACGGGCATGACGCGATGCTGATC
>CAXTCT010000224.1:0-4235 GCA_964242565.1 uncultured Acetobacteraceae bacterium
GATGCGCGATGGCTGGCACTTCGGTAAGGGACGGCTGGAGCCTCGGTGACGCGCCCGGTCTCGATGGCAAGGTGGCCATTGTCACCGGTGCCGCCGGGGGCCTGGGCTATGAGACCGCCCTCGGCCTCGCCCGACGCGGCGCCACCACCATCCTGGCCGGGCGCAATCCCGCCAAGGGCGCGCAGGCCGTGTCGCGTATCCAGCGGATCCTTCCCGCGGCCCGGGTCCGCTTCGAGATGCTCGATCTGGGCAGCCTGGCTTCGGTGGCGAGCTTCGCCTCGACGGTCGGCGGGGCGCATGAAGCGGTCGACATACTGGTCAACAATGCCGGGGTGATGAGCCTGCCCGAACGCGAACTGACCGAGGACGGCTTCGAGCGCCAGATCGGCGTGAACTATCTCGGTCACTTCGCTCTCACCGCCCATCTGAAGGACGCCCTGTGCAGAGCCGGGGGCCGCGTGGTCAGCCTGGCCAGCCTCGCCCATAAGCGCGCCACGCTGGATCTCGATGACCTGCAGGGCGAGAAAGCCTACAGCCCGACGCAGGCCTATGGCCGCAGCAAGCTGGCGATGCTGGTCTTCGCGATCGAGCTGCAGCGCCGCGCGGTGCAAAACAACTGGAACCTGGTCAGCATCGCGGCCCATCCCGGCTGGGCCAGGACCGACATCATCTTCAACGGTCCCGGCGGCGGCGCGCCCAAGCTCAAGGCCCGTCTGATGACGCGCGCCTTCAACCTGTTGGCGCAGTCGGCGCGGGACGGCGCGTTGCCCTCGCTCTATGCGTCCATGGCCGCGCAGGCGAAAGGGGGCGCGTATTACGGTCCGACCGGACCCGGCGAGACGCGAGGGGCACCGGGCTCCGCACGCGTGACGCCCCAGGCCGCCGATCCGCTGACCGGCACCCGCCTATGGGCGCTGTCCGAGAAGCTGACCGGAGTGAGCTTCGCCTGAGCCGGGCATTCGGGCCGAACCCGCGCCTTCCTGGTTCTGGTCGTTCCGGAACAGCTCGGTGAGTTCGTCCGCGATCTGTCGGACGCCCGGGATCAGCCGCTTCTCGTTGTCGTCATATTCAGCATTTCCGAGCAACATGGGCTCGTCGGCCGCGCGGAGGGTCCTGACGGGACGGGTTGCCGCCCATGCCGGCCCAGATCGCCATCCGGCTAAACCTGCGGGACGATCACGGTGGGTAAAGCTGTTGCATGCTTACCCTTCCGCCCTCGCAACCTATACCTGCTTTGGTAATCGCGCCGCTGCTTCGCGACTTCGTACAAGACTATGCCGGAGCTGGTCCCGAGATTGAGGCTTTCGATCATCCCAAACATCGGGATACTAACGCACATCTCGCTCCTTTCGACGGCTATATCGCTGATACCTATCGCTTCGCTGCCGAACCAGACCGCGAGCTTGTGATGAACCGTATAATCCCCTTCGTGGAGATAGATGCTTGTTTTGCCTTTCACATGCGGTGACGTGACAACCGATTTGAAACCCATCTTTTCAAGATGGTCGAAGCATTCATCGGTATTGTCGAAGCGTTTCACGAATGTCCACTTCACGGCAGACACAGAGGTTTTAGAAACTCCCTTCTGGCCGCGTAAATCCTGCCAGTCTTCAGGCAGGGCTCGACGAGGGTCTACGACATAGACCTTCTCGACGCCTAAGGCGTTGACGTTCCTGATCACCGTTCCGATGTTCTTCACATCAGTCGGATTCTCAAGCACGGCAATTAAATTTTTACAACGGAACGATTTTATCTCGTCGGCGCGCTTGCGGACGGACTTCCTCGACTCAGCTTTTTCTTCCATAGCTACCTCGGATGGCTCTTGCAGGCCGGGAGCCTCGGTTGTTGCCTCGACCGGAATGGATTCAGGTTGGGGGTTCCGACGCTTGGAACAAAAGCCTCGGCGGATCAAGGCTGGCATCCCCGCCTGACAAAGCTCCAATACATCGGCGCGCGCCCCGCCAGGAGCGCCTTGGCCTCGTATCGCGTCGGCGGCCATCCTTCCGGACGGCTGCGAGCGGGCGGCCCGCCAATGAACAGGCTTTGCCCGGCCATCACCTCGATGACCCAATTCTGGTAGGTCGGGTCGTCGCTGGCGACGCGCCATTGCGCGCCAGGCCGCAGCCGCGAGGCAACCAGCGCGACGACCTGCGGATGCACGAAACGGCGCTTGGCGTGGCGCGTCTTCGGCCAGGGATCGGGGAACATCAGAAACATCCGGTCCAGGCAGCCCTCGGGCAGCGCCTGCAGCAGGCTCCGCGCATCATCGTCCCAGACACGCAGCATGTCGGGCAATGGGGCGGTGGCCTCCCCGCCTTCCGGCACGAGGCGGGTCAGCAGGGAGCATAGCCCGTTCTCGAACACCTCGCAGGCGATCAGCCCGACATCGGGGTGGGCGGCATGCTGGGCCAGGCTGTGCTCGCCGCCGCCGAAGCCGACTTCGAGCCAGAGCTCGGCAGGAGGGCGGCCGAAAGCCGCGCGGGGATCAGCCGCCAGGGCCTGCGGAAACCTCAGCCGCGGCAGGGTGAGATCAATCAGAAGCTGTTGACGGGGGCGCAGCGGATGGCCGCGGAGCCGCCCGTAAAGCCGGGCGGCAGGAGGTTTCAACGGCTGAAGGCGCTTGCCAGTTCGGCGACAAGGTCGGTCTGTTCCCAGGTGAAATCGTCCTTCGCGGCATCCGGCGTGCGGCCGAAATGTCCGTAAGCCGAAGTCGGCGCATAGATCGGGCGGTTGAGGCGCAGATGGCGGCGGATGCCGCGCGGGGTCAGGTCCATCACCTCGCGCAGCACTTTCCCCAGCCGCGCCTCGTCTATGTCATGGCCGGTTCCGTGCAGGTCGACATAGATCGAGAGCGGGTGCGACACGCCGATGGCATAGGCGATCTGCAGGGTGCAGCGTTCGGCAAGACGGGCCGCCACGATGTTCTTGGCGAGGTAGCGGCAGGCGTAGGCGGCGGAGCGGTCCACCTTGGTCGGGTCCTTGCCGCTGAAGGCGCCGCCGCCATGCGGGGCCGCGCCGCCATAGGTGTCGACGATGATCTTGCGTCCGGTCAGGCCGGCGTCGCCGTCGGGACCGCCGATCACGAAATTCCCGGTGGGATTCACATAGAATCCTTCCTCGGGGCACATCCAGCCTTCGGGCAGCACGTCGCGCACGATGCCGCCAAGCGTCTCGCGTATCGCGGATTGGCGCATGGCTTCCTCATGCTGCGTCGAGATCACGATGCTGGTCGCGCCGACCGGCTTGCCGTCGACATAATGCAGCGTGACCTGGCTTTTCGCGTCCGGCAGCAGGCCGCGAGCCCGCGCATCGCCAGCCTTCCGCAACTGGTTGATGCGATGGAGGATGCCGTGCGCGTAATGCAGCGGCGCCGGCATCAGGCTTGGCGTCTCGCGTGTCGCGAAGCCGAACATGATGCCCTGGTCGCCGGCGCCCTCGTCCTTGTTGCCGGCGCTGTCGACGCCAACGGCTATGTCGGCGGACTGCGCGTGCAGGTAGTTGTGAAATTCGGCCGCGCGCCAGGAGAAGCCCTTCTGGTCGTAGCCGATGTCGCGCACGGCGTCGCGCACCGCATGTTCGAGATCCTCGCCGGTGACGCTGTCCGCACCACGCACTTCGCCTGCGAGCACGATCCTGTTGGTGGTGACCAGGGTTTCGCAGGCGACGCGCGCCTCGGCGTCCACACGGAGATAGAAATCGAGCACCGTGTCGCTGATCCGGTCCGCCACCTTGTCGGGATGGCCCTCGGAAACCGATTCCGAAGTGAACAGGAAATCGCCCTTGTCGCGCATGATGGTCCCTTCCGCCGCTCTGGCTGCCTGGTGCCGCCGGCGTCAGAGCGTCCCGGGCGGCCTTGAGAGCGGTGTCCATGTGGCGGAAAGCGAGGATGGGGTCAAGAAGACCAGGGCAGGGACCGGGCGCTCCGGCCTGGACGGCTCCGGCGTGCCCGAAACGAACCAGTCCCCCCGTGCGGGGCGGCAACGAGGAGCAGGCGGCGGTCAGCGGAGGCCGAGCACATCCTCCATGCCGTAGAGGCCGGGAGCCTGTCCTTGCGTCCAGAGTGCGGCACGCAGGGCTCCGGCGGCGAAGACCCGCCGGTCGAAGGCGCGGTGGGTGAGGCTGATCTGCTCGCTGCCGGCCGTGAACAGCAGCGTATGCTCGCCCACGATCTGCCCGCCGCGCAGGGAAGCAAAGCCGATGGCGCCGGCCCTGCGCGGGCCCGTCTGGCCCTGGCG
>CAXTCT010000225.1:0-4225 GCA_964242565.1 uncultured Acetobacteraceae bacterium
GCCGCCCCGGGGCGGGCGGCCGCCACGTCCACGGCCGCGGGATTCCCCCGCCCATTCCACGCCCTCGACGCCCTCGACGGCGATGCGCGGGATCACGTGCCCGGTCAGCTTCTCGATCGCCTCGACGAACATCCGGTCATGGGGGCTGGCAATTCCGAACGCATTGCCGCTGCGCCCGGCGCGGCCGGTGCGTCCGATCCGGTGGACATAATCCTCCGCATGGATCGGCACGTCGAAATTGAACACGTGGCTCAGTCCGCCGATATCCAGGCCGCGCGCGGCGACGTCGGAGCAGACCAGCAGCTGGATCTCGCCGGCCTTGAACTTCTCCAGCGTCGCGAAGCGCAACGACTGGGCCAGGTCGCCATGCAGGGCGCCCGACGAGAAGCCGTGCTTCTTGAGGGACTTGTTCAGGATGTCGACGTCGCGCTTGCGGTTGCAGAAGATCAGCGCGTTCTGCACCTCCTGCGACCGCAACATGCGCCGCAATGCCCGGCGCTTCTCGATCTCGGGCACCACGACGAGGCCTTCCTCGATGGTGGGGGCGACCGAGGCGGCCCGGCTGACCGTGATCTCCTTGGGGTTCTTGAGGAACATGTCCGACAGCCTGCGGATCTCGGGCGCCATCGTCGCCGAGAAGAACAGGGTCTGGCGGTTCGGCGACAGCAGCGAGACGATGCGCTCGACGTCGGGGATGAACCCCATGTCGAGCATGCGGTCGGCCTCGTCGATGACCAGGGTGGCGGTCTGGGTGAGCAGCAGCCCGCCGCGCTCGAACAGGTCGAGCAGACGCCCGGGCGTCGCGATCAGCACGTCGACGCCGCGGTTGAGCGCCTCCTTCTGGTCGTTCATGCTCTCGCCGCCGATCAGAAGGGCGTGGCTGAGCTTGAGATACTTGCCATAGAGAAGGAAATTCTCCGCCACCTGCAGCGCGAGTTCCCGTGTCGGCTCGAGGATCAGCGAGCGCGGCATGCGTGCCCGCGCGCGCGAGCCGGACAGGATGTCGAGCAGGGGCAGGGTGAAGGAGGCGGTCTTGCCGGTGCCGGTCTGGGCAACCCCCATCACGTCCCGGCCCGCCAGCACCACCGGGATCGCCTGCGCCTGGATCGGCGTCGGATGCAGGTAGCCCATCTCGGCGACGGCACGCAGGATCGGCTCGGAAAGGCCGAGTTCGGTGAACAGCGGCAGCTCCGGCGCCGTGGCGGCCTCGCGCGTGCTTGCCGCGTCCCGCGAAAGCGCCATTGCGTGCTGCGGCACGATCAGGCTCTCCAGCGCCTTATCCTCGGCGGCAACGGGGACAGGCTCGGGATCCAGGGCGTCGAAGGCGGTGTCATGGCCCTGCGTGGGCACGCCGTCTGACGGGGTGGTATGGGTGTCGATCAAAATTCTCTCTGACAATCAGGGTTGCGAGGCCGTAGCCTGTCGCCGAACGGCGACGTCTGGGCCCTTGCTTCGCGGCCCTTCAACCGGCACCACTCGTACAGCGTCCGGCCGGATAGCCGTATCGACATCTTGCCGCAAAAAGTCAAGGGAATGCACGGCCGCCCCCCTGGATACGCGGTCTGCGGGCCCGACCGGAACCGCACTGCCGCCGCCCCGTTTGCCGATACGGCCGGATCACGAGAGGATTGCCCTTGCCCTATACCCCGCTTGCGATCGAGGATTACGGATTGATCGGCGATTGCAGCAGCTGTGCCCTGGTCGGGCGCAACGGCTCGATCGACTGGCTGTGCTGGCCACGATTCGACAGCGCCGCGTGCCTCGCCGCCCTCGTCGGCACGGGGGATAATGGCCGCTGGCTGGTGGCGCCGGCCGGTGAGGCCAAGGTGACGCGCCGCTATCGCGATGGCGGGCTGGTGCTGGAGACGGTGTTCGAGACCGCGCAGGGCCGCGTCGCCCTGATCGACTTCATGCCGATCAACTGCGCCGTGCCGAGCATCGTACGCATCGTCGAGGGCCGTAGCGGCAAGGTCGACATGCTGACCGAACTGGTCCTGCGCTTCGATTACGGCAATTCGATCCCCTGGGTCACCCGCCTGGCCGATGCCGGGACGGTCGCCATCGCCGGACCCTCGCTGGTCTCGCTGCGCACCCAGGTGCCGCTCGAGGGGGAGGACATGGCGACGGTCGGGCGCTTCACCGTCTCGGAAGGCGAGCGGGTCGGTTTCACTTTGAGTTACGCGCCGTCGCATCTGCGGCCGCCGGCGCCGCTCGACGAGATGGCGGAACTGGCCAGGACCGAAGCCTTCTGGGCCGATTGGTCCGGACGCTGCGCCTATCAGGGTCCCCATCGCGAGGCGGTGCTGCGCTCGATGATCACCCTGAAGGGGCTGACCTATGCCCAGACCGGTGGCATCGTCGCCGCCGCCACCACCTCGTTGCCCGAGCAGCTCGGCGGTCCCCGCAACTGGGACTACCGGTATTGCTGGCTGCGCGATGCCGGCCTGACCCTGATCGCGATGATGACCGGCGGCTATTACGACGAGGCGCGGCTATGGCGCGACTGGCTGCATCGCAGCATCGCCGGCAGCCCCGAGCAGCTCCAGATCATGTACGGCATCGCCGGCGAGCGAACCCTGCAGGAATGGGAGGTGCCGTGGCTCGTCGGCTACCAGGGCGCGGCCCCGGTGCGGATCGGCAATGGTGCCGCGGGGCAACTGCAGCTCGACGTCTATGGCGAGGTGGTCACGGCGCTGCATCTGGCGCGGCAGGAAAATCTTCGCCAGCCGGACTATGGCTGGCCGCTCCAGGTGGCGCTGGTGAACCATCTCGCGACCATCTGGCATGAGCCCGACGAGGGCATGTGGGAGGTGCGCGGCGGCCGCAGGCAGTTCACCGTCTCCAAGGTGTTCGCCTGGATGGCGTTCGACCGCACCATCAAGGATTGCGAGCAGTTCGGCCTCGAAGGTCCGGTCGGGTCCTGGCGCGCGACGCGCGACGAGATCCACGCGACGGTCTGCCGCGAGGGGTTCAGCCAGACCAAGGGCTGTTTCACCCAGTCCTTCGGCTCGGACGCGCTGGACGCGGGGCTGCTGCTGATCCCGGTGACCGGTTTCCTGCCGCCGGAAGACCCCAGGGTGCTCGCGACCACGGCTTCGGTCGAGCGTGAGCTGCTCGAAGACGGGTTCGTGCTGCGCTACCGGACCGAAAGCAGCGTCGACGGCCTGCCCGGCCGGGAGGGCGCCTTTCTCGCCTGCACCTTCTGGCTGGTCGACAATTACGTGCTGCAGGGGCGCCATCGGGAGGCGGACGCGCTGTTCGAGCGCCTGGTCTCGCTCAGCAACGATCTGGGTCTGCTGTCGGAGGAATATGACCCGCGCGCCAGACGGCAGGTCGGCAACTTCCCGCAGGCCTTCTCCCATGTCGGCCTGATCAACTCGGCGGTGAACCTGCGCAACCGCGTCGTCACCTTGCGCGGGGAAGCGCCGGTTGACCATCCGGCGCCGAAATAGACGCTAGAAGCCGTGACCAAGAGAGGCCACCACGACGATGGCGACCCCGATCACCAGATTGAGGCTGACCAGCGATCGGATGCTCTCGAAGGTCGCCGGTTGCGGCCGTATGGCGCGACGCGCCTTCCTGAAAGGGCCGAAATAGGCATAGAGGAACACCGCCGCCATCACGATGGCCAGGCCCTGCATGGTGTTGATGTGCCAGTCCGGATTGGCAAACCCGCCCTCGCGAAAGAACAGCATCGCCCAGCCGCTGGCCAGCACCAACGGCATGACATGCCAGACCAGGCGAAAGAAACGTGTCAGCGTCTGCAGATGCACCGAGTTGCGCTGGGTCTGGTCGAGCAGCCCGAGGCTCGGACGCAGCACGAGCAGGGTATAGGCCATCCCGCCGACCCAGACCGTCATGGCGAGCAGATGCAGCGCCAGCACCAGGCCCCAGAGGATCGCGCCCGACTGGGGTCCCGGCTGGAGTGTCGTCGCGGCTTCGGAATGCATCAAGGTCTCCCAGGGCGAGTTCTTGCGCCGTTCCACGGCGGCTAAGACATTCTTGTTCAAGCCGTATCCGGCACCATGGTCAACAGGACGACGGAACATGATCGACAGCTCCCTGATCCTGTTGACACCCGACGAGATGGGCAGGGTCGATCGCCTGGCCGCGGCGTCGGGGCTTTCAGGCACATTGATGGAGAATGCGGGCCGGGCCGTGGCCCGCGCGGCGACACGCCATTTCGGGCCGTGCCGGACGCTGGTGCTGTGCGGGCCGGGCAACA
>CAXTCT010000226.1:0-4210 GCA_964242565.1 uncultured Acetobacteraceae bacterium
CATGAGCGGGCGATCGACGCCGCACTTCGCGACCGGGGCGCGCGATGCGTTTGCCTGGCGGGCTACATGCGCCTGCTGACGCCGTTCCTGACCCGGGCCTGGCAGGGCCGCATGCTCAACATCCATCCAAGTCTGCTCCCGGCATTCCCGGGATTGCACACCCATGCGCGCGCGCTCGCGGCTGGCGTGAAGCTGCATGGCTGCACGGTGCATCTGGTCACCGAGATCATGGATGACGGCCCGATCCTGGGACAGGCCGCGATCCGGGTCCGTGCCGACGACACCCCCGACGCCCTGGCGGCAAGGGTGCTCGCCCAGGAACATGTGCTGTATCCGCTGGCGCTGCGGCGGCATCTGGACGGCGCGACGCCCGCGCCGGCTCCGGAGACGGCCCTGCTGGCGGTCTAGCCGCATAGGGCGCTATAAAATCCTCCCCATCAAGCCAGCCACAGGAGACCCCGGACATGGCGACCGATCACGCGACCGCGGCGGGCGATGCGGCCCCGATGCCCAACACGCCGGAAGCGCTCATGGCCGACCGCCAGATGTTCTGGGCGCAGTTCTGCCGGATCGCGGTCTGGGCAATCGGGATCATCGCGGTGATCCTGGTGCTGATGGCCTGGACGCTGACCTGACGGCTGGGATCTGCCGGCCGGACGATGAAGCGCGTCTGGCCGGAAGGGCTGCGATCAGGGTCGAGAGGTGCCCGCGTCCGCCACGGCCATTGTCGCAGCACCGGACCTGGCGATCAGGATCTTGGCCTGCGCCCACGCGTCGGCGATCGCCTGCTCCCGGCACTGGTCGTATCCGCCGATCGATCGGAAGTCGCGCGTGTCACCGTTCCTGCAGACCCGTGCGGCGGCGATGACGATCCGGTGGTGCAGCGTCGCCTGCCCCGCAGACTTGCTCAGGTCCAAGCCTTGCGTACTGACGGTTCTGCTTTCGGTGTCATAATCGTCATCGGCCGCCAGGGCGGCAGGAGCGGCGGCGAATAGGCCAGCCACGACAAGGACGACAACCGGCCCCAGGGCAGTGGTGCGGACATGCATCATGACGATTCTCCGTGACGCCAGAAGGATGATCCGGGGCCGTGGCAGGGCGTCCGGCTCGATGCCTGCAGCAGGCAACGCCGGAACCGATAGTCGCCGCTTCGAGCAGGCTGCACTCAATCCTGGCTAATCATTGCTAACCGGACTTAACCCCCCGATCTCAATGGCTTGACCGGCATGCTCGGGCGGTTCGGCCGGAGCCGATGGCTGGATCAGGAACCAAGACGGACTCCAACCGGCGGCAGCGCGATCGGGCCGTGGCACTCCGGCGGACGCCGGTGACATCGTCCGGCCGGGAGGTGCCGGGCGATCGGGAGGCGCTGGGCGATCGAGCCGGGGAAGTGCGGGATCAGGATGAACACGCCGTGCCAGCGGGCAGCTTTACGATCGCCACGGAACCGGAATAGGCTCGGTCTCAATTCTGGCACGCCGGGTGAGCCCAGGTGCATGCGAACACCGAATCAGTGCAGTTCAACCGGTTCAGGCTGGAGCCGGACCGACGCAGGCTGCTGTCCGACGGAACGCCGGTGGCGCTGAGCTCGCGCGCCTATGATCTGCTCGAGTTCCTGGTCAAGAACCGTGACCGCGTCGTCACCCGCGACGAGATCGTGGCGCATGTCTGGCGCGGGATGACGGTCGGCGAGAATAACCTGTCCGTGCAGATGTCGCTCCTGCGCCGCGCCCTCGCCGAACATGCCGGCCCCGAACCGCTGATCGTCAACCTGCCAGGGCGGGGCTACCGTTTTGTCGGCGATGTTACCGTCGCACCGCCGGTCCGGCCGCCTGCGGCCTTGCAGGACGGCCGGAGGTCGGCACAGGAGCCGCCAGCAACGCTGCCGCCCGCGCGCAGCCTGCGATCCCGGCGCACATGGATGGCCGCCGCAGCGGGATTGTCCATTCTGTTGTCCCTGCTGTTCCTTCTCGCCGGCCGGGCGGGCTGGATCCCGGCCTGGTCGTCGTTGTCACCCGCCAGGCTGCCTGATGCGCGATTGAGCATTGCCGTCCCCGAGTTCACCGCTGTCGGCGACGATCCGAGGACGGCCGCTCTTGCGGCCAACTACACGCAGGCCGTTCTGGCCCGCTTTGGCCAGTTCGATGATCTCGTGCTGTTTCCAGACCATGACCCGGTACGTCCCAGGGTGCCGGCGCATTTCCGGCTAAGCGGTTCCGTGCAGGTCGACGGCACCGCCGTCGTGGTCATGACCGGATTGACCGAGGCCGCCACGGGCAAGCTTCTCTACAGGAACAATGTCACCGCGCCGGTCGATGCGACCGTCTTCCAGCAGACCGCAACGGCGATGGAGATCCTTCTCGACATGAGGCCGTCGCTGTTCCAGGCGGAGTTCGCGCTGCGGAAGGGACCGCCTCGCGATGCCATGGATCTGGTGATCGAGGCGCATGTCGCGGACGGAGCATCTGGCCAGTCATCCAGGGCCTTGTCGCTGGCCGAACAGGCCCTGCGGCAGGACCCGACAAACCTGCCCGCGCGCGTGCTGCTTTCGGCGCTGCTGACCTACCACATGTTGTCGCTTCCTGCGACGTCGGGCGACGAGGCCGGGCAGCGCAGCCTGCGTCTGATAAACGATGTCCTGCTGGAACAGCCACGAAACTTCCTGTTCATCGAGCGGCGGGCCTTCACGCTTCAGGCCCTGGGGCGGTTGGACGAGGCCGAGGCAACGGCCGAACGGGGGTTACAGATCGAGCCTGCCTACGACAGCCTGATCCAGACCCTTGGCGAGATACTGATGCAGAAAGGCGATCTTGCAGGAGCCAGGACATTGATCAAGCCGGTCGCCAGCTACCTGAGTGACGACCGGATCGCCACGCTGGACTATGCCGAGCAAAGATACGCCGAGGCTCTCACTGAGACGCGCCGGATCATCGCGGCGGCACCGGGAGACTGGAACATGCAGTTCACCATCCTGCTTGAAGTCGCCATCCTCAGCCAGGTCGGCAGGCATGCGCAGGCGAGCGCCTTGCTGGCCCAGTGCATGACCACCCTGCCGAAAGACCTTGCACGCGTAAGCGCCCAGCGACAGGCATTCTACGAGCTGCCCGACGATGCGTGGCAGCGCCTCAAGCAAGGACTGGCCCAGGCAGGGATGCCGCCCTGAGGGCGCTCCCGGCAGCGCCGGCAAAAGGGTTCCGGTTCGTCCGACCGGTCCGGAAGATCCGTGATCGGGAAATATTCAATCCATGCAAAAGGAAGTTCTGCGATGAAGGCCTGCGACACGAAGACCATTCTCGCCATGATCGCTTTGTTGATCGCGGCCCTTTTCCTCTCGATGAGGCGCCCGCATCTCCATCATGTGCGCCCGGGAAGGAATTGAACGGGCTGGTCTGCGGCAGGGTGCCGGCACGTCCTCGGAAGGCCGAGCACCGCCGCGACGCAGGACAGGTTGACCACCGCCAGATACCATCCCGGCGCGATGGCGGTTCCGGTGTACCGGATCAGGTCGACGAACACGATCTGCGCCGTGCCGCCGAAGGCCGCGATCGAGACGGCGTAGATCATGCCGAAACGCGTCGCCCGCAGCAGCGGCGGCAGCGAGGCGATCAACAGCACCAGGCTGGCGACGAACGCGGCGGCCTGAGCGGCGGCGACGGCCATGCACAGCCCGATGAACAACCAGGTGTCGCCGACGCCGGTGGTCAACCAGAGGCCCGGGACGACCAGCAGCCCGAGCAGCAGGCGCGGCCAGAGGATCACCGCGCGGCTGCCGATGCGGTCGCACAGGATCCCGCCGGCAAGGGCCGCAAGCATCGCCGAGATCCCGATGGCGACACTCACCAGCAGCGCGTTGCGGATCGGCAGACGCAGCATGGTCAGCGCATAGCTGGTCGCGAAATTGAGGAAATACTGGGTGACGGTGCCGCCGGTCATCAGCACGAAACCGCAGACCAGCACACGCGACAACGGCGGCGGCATGGGGCCGGCCGCCTCCGCGCGCGCCGGCGCGGGGAGATCCGGCAGCCCGCGTCGCAGCCAGAGGCCGACCGGAACCACCAGCACCCCGAGCAGGAACGGGATGCGCCAGCCCCACGCGGACAGCGCGCTCTCGCCAAGCAGGCTGGTGACGGTCACGCCGACCGCCCCGGACAGCAGCACCGCGCCGGCCTGGCTCACCCCTTGCCAGGCCACCAGCCGGCCCTCGCGTCCG
>CAXTCT010000227.1:0-4189 GCA_964242565.1 uncultured Acetobacteraceae bacterium
CGCATCGCCTCGATCAGGCGGGCCTCGCCGCCCTCGACCATGGGAATGAGCCGGTCGAGCTTGGCCTCGATGGCGCCCGCGCACGTCGCCAGCGCGTCCTGGATGGTCATGCTCAATCGAGCGCCCTCAGTTCGGCCGTGCCGTCGGCGCGCTCGACGATCGCCTGGACACGGGCTTCCGCCTGCGCCAGCTTGGCCTCGCAATGGCGGCGCAGCGCCGCACCGCGCTCATAGGAGGTGATCGCGTCCTCCAGCTTCTGCTGGCCGCCTTCCAGGCTGCGGACGATCTTCTCGAGTTCCGCAAGCGCATCCTCGAACGAAAGCGGCGAAAGGGTATCGGACATCAGGGGCCTCGCTCGTTGCCTGTGCGGGCAGGGGATAGCTTGTGGCCTTGCCGCGCGAAAGGGGTCTCATGACGAAGCGGGCGGCTCGGCGCGGCGACGGATGACGAACGAGAACACCCCGCTTTCCTCGCTGAAAGCCACCAGCGCGTGCCCGGTCTCGTGGCAGAAGGACTGGAAATCGCCGACCGCGGCACGATCGGTCGCCAGCACGCGAAGCCTCTCGCCGGGCCGCATCCCGCGCAGCGCGCGGTTGGCGCGCAGCACCGGCAGCGGGCAGCTCAACGCCTTCACATCCAGCAGGGTCTCGCTCATGGACCTTTTCCTCGCTCCGGGCCGGATCCCCCGGTCTTGGCTGACGACAGGGTCAAGGCGCATGATACCGCAAAGAAACTCTCTGGGACGAGGCGCACATGGCGGATTTCCGGATCGGAATCGATTTCGGGGGCACCAAGATCGAGATCGCGGCCCTGGGCCATGACGGCAGGCAGCTGTTGCGGCGCAGGATCCCCAACCCGGGCGTCTATCAGGCCGCGATCAGCGCCATGGTCGGCCTGGTGCGGGAGGCCGAGCATGAGCTGCATGGCGAGGCTTCGGTCGGCGTCGGCATCCCGGGCGCGATCAGCCCGGACAGCGGCCTGGTCAAGAACGCGAACTCGACCTGGCTGAACGGCCAGCCCTTCGCCCGCGACCTCAGCGACGCGATGGCCCGCGTGGTGCGTGTCGAGAACGACGCCAACTGCTTTGCCCTTTCCGAGGCAGTCGACGGCGCCGGCGCGGGCAAGCGGGTGGTGTTCGGGATCATCCTGGGCACCGGCGTCGGCGGCGGCATCATCGTCGGCGAGCAGGCGCTGACCGGGCCGCATCATATTGCCGGCGAGTGGGGTCACAACCCGTTGCCCTGGCCAAGGCTGGACGAGTTCCCGATGCCGAAATGCTTCTGTGGCAACGAGGGCTGCATCGAGCGCTTCCTGTGCGGCTCGGCCCTTGCCTCGGACTGCGACGGGCCCGGCGCGCTGGACGCGAGGAGCATTCCCGGCCGCGCCGCCGCCGGCGAGGAAAAGGCGGTCGCCGCCCTTGGCCGCCATTCCGACCGTCTGGCGCGCTGCCTGGCCATGGCGATCAATTTTCTCGACCCGGACGCCATCGTCATCGGCGGCGGCCTGTCCAACATGTCGCACATCTATGACGAGGTGCCGGAGATGCTCAAGCGCTACGTGATCAGCCCGCGGGTCACCACGCCGATCCTGCGCAACGTGCATGGCGACAGTTCGGGCGTGCGCGGCGCCGCCTGGCTCTGGCCGCGAGCGGTCGGCCATCACGCCCACATGACCAGTGTCGGCTGATCCGGCGGCGTCGCCTTCCGCCCGGCTAGATGAAACCGCTCGGCCGGGCGACCTGTTCGATCAAACTATTCTTTTCGCGGGCCATCAGGACCTCGTCCTGCGGCGCCGGCTCCTTGTCCGGACGCGGCCTGGAATCGGCCATCGGATCGGCCGATGCGGTGTTGAATTCCGGTGCCGTGATGAGGTCCGTCAGCACCGCGACGATCACGTCGCGCTCGAGGCCCTGGGCGGCCGCCTGATCGACCAGCGCCGTCAGGCGTGGTTGCAGGAAATCATGGGCGGGGGTCTGGCTGGTCATGCGGACAGGCTCCGTCTTCGTGGTTGCGGCGCAGCCTGCGGCCTTCACCGAAGCCGTAATACAGGTAATGCGGCAGGCTGCGGCCGTTGTCGGCGGCGACATCGAGATGATCGTCCAGGTAGCCGCGTCCGTCGAACGCCACCAGTTCGGCGGGAGCGCCGGCAAGGCCCGGCAGCCTCAGGGTGACGCTATCCGAGGGAGCACCGGCAGGGCGGCCGCCTTGCCCCACGATCATCGCATCGCGTGCGCCCAATGCGCCCATCAGGGCCGGAAACGTCTCGAGATGCAAGGTGAGCGCCTGGTCGAACTGATGCACATACTCCTCGCGAGACATCAGCAGGTCCTTGGTCATGTGCGCGCCGGCGCCCATGTAGGCACGCAAGGCGTCGATGTCGTTCAGGTCGACCCGGGGGGCCAGCTTGCGGCGCGTATGCGCCTGCACCAGGGCGTAGGGCTTGTTGTGGTAATGCAGATAGGTGAAATCGGTCCGCCGCGTGCCCGGGCACAGACGTGACTGCGGAATATGGTAGCCGCTGTCCAGGTGCAGGATCGACCGGCTCGGCAGGAACCCCTTGGGGAAGATCTCGGCATGGAACCAGCCGGGTTGCGACGGCACGTTGAACAGCGATGTCTCCATCCACAACGCCTGTTCGCAACCGATCAGGCTGTCCAGCGCGTCCTCGATCCGGTCCCGCCGGCACGACAAGCCGTCGGTGGTGAACAGGGCGAGAAACTCGTCGATATCGCAGGGCAGCGCGAAATCGTACGCGTGGGCGCGGTCCCAGCCCTCGATGATGCCGGCGACGATGAGACCCTTGGCCTCGAAATCCGCCAATGAGGTGAACTGGCGGTGCACCGTGACGCCGACGGCCTCGAACTGCTCCAGGATGCCGCAGGTCAGACGGTCGCCGGAGCCGTTGTCGAGGACTTCCAGGTGATCGAACCCGAACAGATAGCCATAATAGCGCAACCAGGCGTCCAGCAGCAGGCCTTCATCCTTCTGCATGGTGACGCACCGCACGCGGGCCATGGCCAACTCGATCTCATTCCCAAACGAGTTCGAACCTCTCAGGGCGGCATTTCATTGTCAACAACGCGGCGGGGTTTTCGGCAGCGCGAAGCCGCTCATCGTGCCCAGCATGATGAAACCGCCGAAATCCATGCGGAGCCGGTCCGAAACGCCGTTGTCGAAATAGCGCATCGCACTTTCATAGTCCGGCGAGATGGTGTTGGGCGCGCGCGAGAAGAACGCGACATGCACGTTGCTCGAGCCCAGCCTCGCCAGTTCGGGCCGGTCCGATCCGCTTGGCGCGGCATGCCAGCCGAGGATGGTCACATAGGTGTCCTGGGCGCCGTCGGCGCCGGTGCCGTCGAACAGGGTCGGGGCGATGCTTTTCAGGCCGGCCCGGGCGGCGCGGATGATCGCGGCGGTGTGGGCCATCGGGAACAAGGTGCCGGCAGGCAGGATGACGGTCGCGTTCTGCGGCAGGGTATAGCGGATGCGTCCCGCGCCGGAGGCATCCAGCACCGCCTCGCCGCGAATCTGCTGCGTCACCACGCCGTTGGATTTCTGCTTCATGTCGAAAGCGAGATGCCGGCCGTCCTTGGCTTCCAGGGTCGCATAGTCGGAAACCAGCTCGACCGCGCCGCCGTCGCGGGTGACGGTGCGCAGATCGAGCCGCTGCTGCGTCGCCCAGCTGCTGCAGGCGTCGCTGACCTGATAGGTCATGTGTCCGGAGGCGGCGAGCGTCTCGCCGCTTTGCACGCGGTCCAGGGTGAGGTCATAGGCCGCGCGGTGGGCCGCCAGCGCCACATCCGGAGGCGCGCCCCGAACCGGGCGCGCGGTGGTTCCGGCGACGAGCGCCAGGATCAGGATCAAACGAGCCGGGGTGGTCATCCGGCCGGCTTGCCTGCAAAATCCTTCGGAGGCGCGTCCTTGGGCGGCGGCAGGTCCAGGCGCAGCGACAATTCGCGCAGGCGGGCGGCGTCTACCGGGGCCGGGGCGCCCATCATCGGGTCCTCGCCCTGCTGGTTCAGCGGGGACAGGATCACCCCCCGGGTATTCGGCTCGTCGGCCAGCATCATCACGATCCGGTCGACGCCGGGTGCCCATCCGCCCTGCGGGGGGGCGCCCTAGCGGAAGGCGTTCAGCATGCCGCCGAAGCGCGCCTCCACCTCGCTCTCGGGGTAGCCCGCGCTCTGGAA
>CAXTCT010000228.1:0-1116 GCA_964242565.1 uncultured Acetobacteraceae bacterium
GACGCAACAAACCAACCAGCGGCGCCAGCAGAAAACTCAGCAAAACCGACAGCGTAATCGGGATCAGGACTTCCTTGCCCAGATACAGCCCGACCACGATGACGACGCCTACAGCCAGTCCGAGCAGCTTCTCGGGCTTCGGCCCCTCGGCGGCTGGGACCCGGGCACGCGGAAGTGCCGCCGGCGGGAAGGTCTTGCTTGGCCGGTCTCGCCGCGTATTCGTGTCCAGCTTCCGATCCCCTCTCCGAAACATCCGGTGCCGATCAAACTCCTGATCAAACCCGCAGTTGTTCTGGACACGGGTTATATTCCAGCGGCCAGCGGCGAGCGCAGGCCTCGTCGCGAGCCGCCGCTCGATGGGCCGATGTCCTGGTCATACGGGCCGGCCTGCCGGCCTTCATCATGCTACAGGCCGTCTCCGTCCTCGATGGCGCGGCTCGAGCATGAGCGGATCAACGCGCGGGATCAGGCGGTGCCGGTTACATAGGCCTTCATGCTTTCGACCTCGCTCGCCTGCTCGTCGAGCCGCGCCTTGACCACGTCGCCGATGCTGATGACGCCGATCACGCGGCCGCCCTCGATCACCGGGAGATGGCGCACGCGGCGATCGGTCATCATCTGCATGGCCTCCATGATGGTGGCTTCCAGGGAGATGGTCGCGTGAGCGGCCGTCATCAGGGTCGAGACCGACAGCGCGCGCACGCCGCTCGGCTGGCGCGACATCGCCCGCACGATATCCCGTTCGGAAAGCACACCGAGCAGTTCGGGTCCGTCCATGACCAGCACGGCCCCGATCCTATGCTCGGCCAGCACCTGGACGGTCTCGGCCACCGTGGTCTGGGGCGGCACGCTGATCACAGCAGCCTTGTGACGAAGAATGGACTGAATGGTCATCGCCTGTCCTCTTCCATGCAGGCGTGCCCTCTGCCCACAACAAGATCCTTGAGCGACTATAATCTTCCGCATGAGCACCGTCTGGACATCGCCACAGACGAGATTGCAGTTTTCAGCATAGATAAGCAGGTTTTTGACGCTTGCGTAATCTTTCCGCTCCAACGCTCGATCACATCTACCTGACGGCAGGCCTGGCATCGCGTTGACACGCGGGTTTGCGGC
>CAXTCT010000228.1:1216-4187 GCA_964242565.1 uncultured Acetobacteraceae bacterium
CACAAGCAGACCGCCTGGCCCTGACCCGCCAGTAAACGACGTCCGAGAGCGAGGAAAACCCCTCTCCTAGGGATAAGGGCTCGAGCAGCCCGCGAAATTGCAGCCGACCCCCGCCTGGTTGGGGTTCGGGGAAAGATCGATTGCTCCAGACGCCGTCGGGCTGTTGCCGTTTGGACTACCCGCCGCAAATATATTGCCACCGAAATCGCCAAATCCATTGGCGCTCAGGTTGCCAACCAGCGTCAGGTTAATCTGGTTGTCGAACCAGAAATCATTGGCCGTACTGCCCGTGATCGTATTGAACTGCACCGCATTACCCTCTCCCGTGCTGCCGCTTGCCTGACCATTCAATGCGATCCCTCCCTCGGAATTGGCGGGCCTCTCGACAAGATTCTGCGCGATGGTCACGCCGGCCCCCAAGCCGTTGTCGAGATAGATGCCGTTACCATAAAAGGGCGGAATGGGCACTGCGTAGCCATGCACCCAGTTATGGTCGATCAAGAGGCCTGCGGTGTTCACTCCCGCGCAGCAGAAATAGATGGGTCCTCCGTCGACCCTTTGCAGCATGGTGTCATGAACATTGTTATACGATATGCGCGCGGCGGCCAGTGTCGCGGGGTCGAGCCCACCAGCGATTCCATATCCGGCAGCGCCCGAAATGGTGTTGTGAACGACCTGCACGCCGGCGCCATCGATGATCTCCACAGGCGCCACGTAACTGCCAAGATAGCCGATGGATTGAAAAAGATTGTTCTGAATCGTGATGTTCGCCCCGGCGACGGTCACGCCATTGCCGGCACTTCTGGAAATAACGCTGTTGCGTAGCGTGTTTCCGATGCCCCGCAGGATGATCCCGCTGTCGGCGACGTGCGCGCCGATCGGCTGCGGGTTGCTCGTGTCACCGAGCATATCCAACTCGGATATATACTCCGCCAGGATACCGTCGATCGTGTCGTTCCTGCTTCCGTCGCCGGTGGCGGTGGCGGCCGCGAAAAGATGCAGGCCCGATACGGTCACGTTCGAGGCATGCGTCATATCGATCCCCAGTATGCGGGCCTTGGCAGTTACATGGCCTCCGTTCGGGTTCGAGCCTTTCGGCATAAGCAAATACATCTTGCCGTTTTGAAGATACCATTCTCCCGGCATATCGGCTGCGGCCTTTACGCCAAATGCGTAATAGCGGCCTCCAGGTGCCGCGCAGAAGGTCGGGCAATCCGCCTCGTCGGGGTCGTTGATCGCGAGTATCCCTGGCGCCGAGGCCGTCACGGTCACGGTTTTATGGGAATAGGGATTGGTGCCACTGAAGATATGCACGACCGCCCCGCGCCAATCGCCCGGAGGCAGGTTGGGGTCCATGATGACGCTTGCGGTGCTGCCTGCCTGCATAACCGCCCAGTTCGGCCGGACCGGGTCCGGGGAGGCATTCGGCCAGCGTGCCTGGTTGCCTGGAACGCCATCGATAAAGATCTGTATCGTCGGCAGCGCCGCCGGCTTCTTGTAGGAGATGCTCCATAATCCGTCGCTGACGCGAACCCAACCTTCCAGCGGATCGGTGCCGTCGATGATGGGTGGGACACCCGGAGCGGCCTCGATCCACACCCCGCTCCGTCCAACCACCGTCTCGCGATAGCGGCCGGCGGTGACGAGACAGCGATCACCTGAACGAGCAGCGGCGACACAGGCGCTGATGGTGCGAAAGGCGCCCGCCGTTCGCGCCGGCGTGGTTGATTGATTGGCGCTCACCACAAGGAGATCCGCCGCACATGCTGTATGGCCGCCAAGGCTTAGCAGCCCCAGCAACATGCCGGCAATCAGCCTGTTCATGGACCGCATCGTCATTCAGCCATGTCCGGCGTTCCCGCCTCGCGGCAACAAGAGAACTGGAGACGGCGCCTTCTCTCCCCGGCCGGGATGCCCAGCTCGATTGCTTCCACGACTTCAGGGAGGCTTGCCGTCTTGGACACGATGTGGACGAACATGGACCTGCCCCGTCTAGGAATGATCTCTCCGTGCAAGCTACGATGCGTGATCTAATATTGGGTTAACCGTCCGATCGAGACCGGCCGGACCCAAGCTGGTTGTCACCGGCGCCTTACAACCAACACGGTTGAAGCTTCGCGATTCCGCCTCGATGCTAGCCGAGCCGGTGGATCCGAACCTCCGGAAGCACGCGCCGCGCGATATCGCAGAGATGCTCATGATGCGTGAGGTAGATCACCTGCCCGACCCGCGCCATCTCGCCGAACACCCGCAGGGCCTGCTCGGCGCGCCCGTCATCGAAGCTTTCCATGATGTCGTCGGCAATGAACGGCACGGGCGGCCGCATCCGGGCGAACTCGTGATAGCCGGCCACGCGCAAGGCCAGATAAAGCTGGAAGCGCGTGCCTTTCGACAGCTCCGAGCCGAGCTTCGAGGCCCCGTTGACGGCGACCGCGATCAGGGTCTCGCCTTCCTTTCCCGGCTGCGTGGCGAGGCCGCTATACGCCCCCCGGCTGATCGTCCGCAGCGCGTCCGACGCCCGCGCCAGCATCGAGCTGCGATGCTTGTCGCGATAAAGCCGCAGCGCCTGCTCGGCGGCGACGATACCCATCCTGAGCCTCAGGTAACCGCGCGCCTTGTCCTCGACCTCGAGCAGGATCGTCCGTCGCGCGGCCTCGATCCTGGCTGCCGCATCATCGCCTCCGACGGCATCGACGCGCTCGGACGCCTTGCCAAGTATCAGGAACAACTCGCGCAGGCGTTGGTCGAGGCCTTCCAGATGGGCCTTCAAAGCGGACGCCTCCCGCTCCATCCCTTCCCGGTCGACCGCGTCGAGCAGCAGCGCCGCTTCATCGACCGACGCGAGCCGCACCGTATCGAGAAGCTCGCGTTCGGCGGCCCGCGCCTGTTCCCGCAGTTCGGCCCGCCTCACCGCGGCCTGCAGCTTGACGCCGACTTCCAGCAGGGTTTCAGCCCCGAACCATGTCGTCAT